>JAEWHY010000175.1 GCA_023387555.1 Pseudomonadota bacterium | reverse complement strand
CCCACGGCGGTTTTCAAGACCGCTGCCTTAAACCACTCGGCCACCCTTCCTTGATCTGCAATCTCCGTCGCTTAGCCCAGATTCCCGGGCGAACAAAGGAGCAATTGCAGCCAACCTTACCCGAAGCCACGAGCCGTAGTGTTCGCGACCAGATGCAAGCGCCGGATGAGTCGGGTCGGACGACTTGGACCAGACGACTCGCAGCGGCGCGCGATACGCGCCAGCCGCAAGCCATAGCTGATGAGATCGGCCACAGGAGAGGGCGAAGGACATAAAGGGGCCGACACTCCCGATGCCCTGTTGCACAGATTCGCTGTCGGAGTAGCCGCATGGCTCCCGTCATCGTCGCCGTTCGCGCCACTGAGATACCCGCGCGAACATCGAAATACCACCCGCACATCGGCCGTTAACCAATCTGACGTTCGGCCCATTTGCGTGGCGGTCGCGTCACGCTATGGTGAATCGGGGCGGGGCCTTCGGGTCCCGATTGAACTAATGGGGACGGCATGCCGTCGGTTTGGGGGATAGGTGCGATTCGCGCGGCGGCGTTGACGGCCGCGGCGCTCATGCTCGCAAACTGCGCCTCTTCCGATAAATTCGCCCGCAAGGTCGATCCGAAATACGGTGTTGCCTCCAGCCCGCGCGTTGTGGAACTCGGTGAGCGTGTCCCGAAGGGCGGCGGGGTGTTCCGCGTCGGCAAGCCCTATGTGGTCGCCGGCCGCACTTATGTCCCTGAGGAGAACACGAGCTACCGCTCCGAGGGGCTTGCGTCCTGGTACGGGCGCGATTTCCACGGTCGGCTGACCGCCAATGGCGAAGTCTTCGACATGGAATCGATCAGCGCGGCGCATCCGACGCTGCCGATGCCGTCCTACGTCCGGGTCACCAATGTCGCCAACAAACGCTCGCTGATCGTGCGGGTCAACGATCGCGGGCCGTTCCACGGCAACCGGGTCATCGATCTGTCGCACAAGAGCGCGCAACTCCTCGGCTTCAAGGATAACGGCGTCGCTCGCGTCAGGGTGGAATATATCGGACGCGCCTCGCTCGAGGGCTCCGACGACCGCCGGCTGGCCGCGACGCTGCGGCATGGCGAGCCCGCGCCTGCGCCATTCATGGTCGCTTCCGCCGGCCGCTCGCCGATCCCGCTGCCCGAGACACCGCGCGGCGTCGCCGTAGGTGGGTCAGTTCCGGTTCCGGCGGGGCGGCCTTACAGTCTCGGCGAGGCGACATCGCCGCGCCTCACGGATGTGACGGCGGCTGGCCGTCCGCAGCGCACCGCCGCCTCGCCGGTTTCCGCGGGCGGTGCGATGCGCTATGATCCGCGTGCCGGATTCATGAGCGGGCGCGGTTTGTACTAGCGCGCCGCTGACCCGGCATCACCAGGGGGCGGCGTCCGCGTGTTCTCCGCCAGGGTCGGTTTGTCCGTACGATGCATGTTGTGACCTCACGCGCGATCGGCGCCTTCGCCGCTTTGTCTCTGCTGGCTGCAGGGCTTGGCCTGTCGCTTGCCGCGCCGGCCACCATTGCCGGCGGCAAGACCAAGGACGAGGGGTTCCAGACCGCGGCGCCCACCGCCATTCTTGTGGAAGCCGAATCCGGTACGGTGCTGTTCGAGAAGAATGCGGATGCGCTGGTGGCGCCGGCCAGTCTTGCCAAGCTGATGACCGCCGAGACGGTTTTCAACGAAATCAAGGAAGGCAACCTCAAGCTCGACGAGGAATTCATCATCAGCGAAAACGCCTGGCGTCGCGGCGGCGCGCCGTCGGGCGGCTCCACGATGTTTGCCCCGATCCACAGCCGCATCAAGGTGTCGGACCTGCTGCAGGGCGCGATCATTCAGTCCGGCAACGATGCCTGTATCGCGCTCGCCGAGGGCATCGCCGGCAACGAGGAGGCCTTCGTGCGGCTGATGAACGGCCGCGCGCGCGAACTGGGTCTGACCCAGTCGAATTTCACCAACTCCACCGGGTTGCCGGATCCGGAGCAGCGCGTGACCGTGCGCGAGCTTGCCAAGCTGGCGCGCCATATCATCCACGCTTACCCAGAATTCTATAAGTGGTACGGCGAGAAGGATTTCACCTGGAACAAGATCCGTCAGTCGAACCGCAATCCGCTGCTGGCGATGAACATCGGCGCCGACGGTTTGAAGACGGGCTTCACCAAGGAGGCCGGCTATGGTCTCGTCGGCTCTGCGATTCAGAACAATCTGCGGCTCATCGTCGTTGTGAACGGCCTCAAATCGGCGAACGAGCGGGCCGACGAGGCGCGGCGTCTGTTGAATTTCGGCTTTAACGGCTTCGAGTCGCGTGTGCTGTTCGTCGAAGGCCAGCGGGTCGGCGAAGCGAGGCTGTTCGGTGGCGGACAACGCTATGTCGCACTGGAATCCGCCGATCGGAAACCGATCCGGCTGATGGTGCCGAAGAATTCGACCGAACGCATCCTCGCGCGGGTGGTCTATCGCGGACCGGTGCGGGCCCCGGTCGAACAGGGCCAGCCGATCGGCGTGCTCAAGGTCTGGCGCGGCGACAATATTGCACTGGAAGCCCCGCTGCAGGCGGCGGAAGCGGTCGAGGGCGGGGCGCTGCATCAGCGGGCGCTGGATGCGCTGGCGGAATTGTTTGGCGGCATGTTCCGCGCCGGATTGCAGAAGCTATAACGATGTCCGAACGGTCCGGGATCGCGTATGCGCGGTAAATTCATCACTCTGGAAGGCGGCGAGGGGACCGGCAAATCCACGCAGGCGCAGGCCCTTGCGGCGCGTCTGAGGGCGCTCGGGATCGCGGTGACGCTGACACGCGAGCCGGGAGGTTCGCCCGGCGCCGAGGTGATCCGGCATGTCATTCTATCCGGCGCGGCCAAGCCGCTGGGCCCGGATGCCGAGGCGATGCTGTTCGCGGCCGCGCGCGAAGATCATATCGCACACACGATCCGGCCCGCGCTCGATCGCGGTCACTGGGTGATCTGCGATCGCTTCGCCGATTCAACGCGCGTCTATCAGGGCGTGCTCGGCGATGTCGATCCGCGTCTGATCAGGCGGCTGGAGAAAATCACCGTCGGCGAGAACCGGCCGGACCTCACGTTGATCCTGGACGCGCCGGCCGAGACCGGTCTCGCGCGCGCCCATGCGAGGCGCGGCGACGCCGCGATCGACCGTTTCGAAGGCGAGGACATCGCCTTCCACAACCGCTTGCGGGAGGCCTATCACCAGCTCGCGATCGATGAACCGGAGCGCTGCGTGCTGATCGATGCAACCGAAACGCCCGAGCGGGTCGCCGAAAACATCTGGTCAGTCGTGACGCGTAAGCTCGACCCCGCGACCGCGCCGATTTCCATTGAGGAAATGAGCTGATGGCGCGGGCTCCCGCCGAGGTGGTCGACGACGTTTCGCCGCCGCGACAGACGCATGTCCTGTTCGGACACGAGGCGGCCGAACGCACGATACTGGATGCCTATCGCTCCGGGCGGATCCCGCATGCCTGGCTGATCGGCGGCGCACCCGGCATCGGAAAGGCGACACTGGCGTTCCGCGTGGCGCGCTTCGTGCTCGCGCATCCCGATCCGAAATCCGCGGCGGTGCAGGCGGCGACATCGCTCGCGGTGCCGCCCGATCACGCCAGCGCCGGACTGATTGCGGCGCAATCGCATCCCGACCTGCTGGTGCTGGAGCGGACATTGTCCGACACCGGCAAGCTTCGCACCGTCATCCGGGTGGACGACGCCCGCAAGGTCGCCTCCTTCCTCGCCGCGACCGCCGGCCTTGGCGGCTGGCGGGTGGTGATCGTGGACGCGGTCGACGACCTCAATGCCGAGAGCGCCAATGCGTTGCTGAAAGGGCTGGAGGAGCCGCCGGCCCGCACCCTGTTCCTCTTGGTGAGTCATGCGCCGGGTCTGGTACTGCCCACCATCCGCTCGCGCTGCCACCGTCTGCTGCTGCGCAGCCTCGCACCGGAGGATCTGGCGCGGGCGGTGGAAGAGGCGACCGGGGAGGAACCCGATGAGGCGGTGATCGCCGCGGCCGAGGGCAGCGTCGGCCGCGCGCTCTCGCTGTCGGACGGCCCGGCGTTCAAGCTGCGTCAGCAGGCCATGAGCCTGCTCGGCCGATTGCCGGCCGTCGACATGCGCGAATTGCACGCCCTGGCCGACAGCCTTGCCATGGCGGACGCCCGCGCCTTCGAGGTGGTGATGGACAGCGTGAACGACTGGCTGTCGGCTGAGCTGTCGCAGAGCCTCTCGGACAAGACAAAGGCCATGCGGATCGCCGAGATCTGGGACCAACTGAATGCCGCGGCGCGCGACACCGATACCTACAATCTCGATCGCAAGCCGCTGATCTTTCGGACGTTCGGCCGCCTTGCCGATGCCGCACGCGGCTGATAGCTCTCAGCCCGCATATTCGGGCCGCGCGCGACGCGGCCATTCTTGTCTGAAACCGCATCTGTCGACGGCCGAGTGATCCATGGCGAAGAAATCGAAATCGAAGCGAGGCAAGGCGGTGACCAAATCGCCGGCCGCGCGCAAGGCGAAACGCGCCGGCAAGACCGCAGCCGGAAAGCAGGCGGCGGGCCAGAAGACATCGGCCAGAAAGAATACCGCGGCGAAGACGGCATCGGGCAGGAAGGCCTCGGCCGGGAAGACGTCAACTAGGAAGACGTCAACTAGGAAAACGTCAGCCAAAAAGACGTCCGCCAGGAAAACATCAGCGAAGAAAGCATCCGCCAGGAAAGCCTCAGCCAAGACCACGAGGGCCAAGACGCCTTCAAAAAGGAAAGCGGCGGCGACGAAAACGTCGGCCAAGAGCACTCCAGCCAGAAATACTTCGGCCAAAAACACTTCGGCAAAGCAGGCCAAGGCTGCCGTGAAGACAACGAAGCCAGCGGCTGCACGCAAGCGACCCGCAAAAGCGAATGCGCGTCCGCCCGTGGCGCGGACGCCGTCCACGCGAACCGAGGCAAAGCGAAAGTCCCAACCGATGCCGGCATCACATGCGACGCCAGCGCCCGTGGAAACCCCGGCGCGCCGCAGCTACTACATCACGACCGCGATCTCCTATCCGAACGGCGTTCCGCATATCGGTCACGCCTATGAGGCGATCGCGACCGACGCCATCGCGCGCTTCATGCGTCTCGACGGCTATGACGTGTATTTTCTCACCGGCACCGACGAGCACGGCCAGAAGATCCAGCAGACCGCGGCGCGCGAAGGCCTGACCGCGCGCGAACTCGTCGACCGCAACGTGCCGCGCTTCCAGGCCATGGTCGAGCGGATGAACTGCTCGAATGACGACTTCATCCGCACGACGCAGGACCGCCATCACGCCGCATCGAAGGCGATCTGGGAGAAGATGGAAGCCAATGGCGACATCTATCTCGCCAAATATGCCGGCTGGTATTCGGTGCGCGACGAACGCTATTTTGCCGAGGACGAAACCCGGCTGAACGAGCAGGGGACGCGGCTTGCGATCGAGACCGGCACGCCGGTCGAGTGGGTGGAGGAGGAGAGCTATTTCTTCCGTCTGTCCGCCTATCAGGACAAGCTGCTCGACCTCTATGCAAAGCATCCCGATTTCGTACTGCCCAAGGAGCGCCTGAACGAGGTCGCAAGCTTCGTGAAGGGCGGCCTGCAGGACCTGTCGATCTCGCGCACCACTTTCGACTGGGGCGTGCGCGTGCCCGGCAACGACAAGCACATCATGTATGTGTGGGTCGATGCGCTGACGAATTACATCACCGCTGTCGGCTATCCTGACGTCGACAGCGAGCCGTTCCGCAAATACTGGCCGGCCGACCTGCATGTGATCGGCAAGGACATCGTGCGCTTTCACGCGGTCTATTGGCCGGCCTTCCTGATGTCGGCCGGAATCGCGCTGCCGCGCCGCATTTTCAGCCACGGCTTCCTGTTCAACCGCGGTGAGAAAATGTCGAAATCGACGGGCAATGTCGTCGACCCGTTCTCGCTCGCCGACACCTTCGGCGTCGACCAGATCCGTTATTTCTTCCTGCGCGAGGTGCCGTTCGGCCAGGACGGCAACTACAGCTTCGAAGCCATCGCGACCCGCATCAATGCGGAACTGGCGAACGATCTCGGCAATCTGGCGCAACGGTCATTGTCGATGATCGCCAAGCAGCTCGGCGGCGTGATGCCGACGCCCGGCGAATTCTCGGCAGGCGACAAGGCGATCCTTGCAGCCGCTGACGGCATGCTCGATGGCGCGCGCGAGGCGATGAAGACGCAACAACTCCATCAGGTGCTGAACCAGATCTGGACCGTGGTGGCCGACGCCAACCGTTATTTCGCCGCGGAAGCCCCGTGGGCGCTCGCCAAGACCGATCCGGCGCGCCAGCACACGGTGCTGTATGTCACCGCCGAGGTGATCCGGCAGATCGCGATCCTCGCGCAGCCATTCATTCCCGCGGCCGCCGGGAAGCTGCTCGACTTGCTGGCGGTGCCGGCGGATGCGCGCGACTTCGCAAGGCTCGGTGACGCACACCGGATCGCATCGGGCGTCAATTTGCCCGCCCCGACCGCGGTGTTCCCGCGATATGTGGAGGCCGAGGCGGGGGCCTCGTAGCAGTCCATATCGTTTGCGATGGTCATTCTCGAAAATCGACGCCAGGCGTTGAAGGTCAAAGGAGTTCTGCTTTTTTTGAGCTGCTGGGCGGCCGGATGGCTGTATTGGGCCTGGTCGCTGTCCGAGACCTATGGGTTGTTACCGGGCGACGGCGGGGTTCTGAAGCCCGTCGCCGATCGTTACTTCATGGCGCTGATCACCGCGCTGGCCGGTATCGTGCCGCTTGTCGGCATGATCGTGTACACGCGGCTTTACGCGGTGCGGATCGAACGGCGGGGCGATCAGGTGCTCGTGGTCACGATCGGATGCCTGTCGCGAAACTCTCGACTCCATCCGGTCAGCGACTTCATGAGCTCGAATCATAACGAAGGCCGGATGCGTGGCCGCATTTCCGTGCACGCACCCTGGATATCGCTCTATGTCGCAGGCAGCAGGTTGCCCTACATCGTCGATTTGCAGGCCGAGACCGTGAACACTGGCGCAATCGAAGCGCTGGCGAACACGACGGAAAAATCGTCGCGGCGCGAGCGGCGAAAGGTTATGGCGAGCGGATGACACTTCTG
>JAEWHY010000148.1 GCA_023387555.1 Pseudomonadota bacterium | reverse complement strand
ACCGGCATGACCGGCACGGCGCGCCAGGTGACGACGCCATAGAGCGCGAGCAGGGCGCGGGTGAACACGTTGCTGCGCGATGCGCCGCCGCGCGCAAGGATCGCCTCGCGCGCCCGGCGCATGTGATCGGCGTCCGGTGAATCGCCGATCATCTTGAGCGCGAAATAGGCCTTCACGCTGGCGCTCATGTCGAACTCGCCGTCGTGGAACAGCGGCCAGCCGTCATGCTTGCCCTGGATCCGTCGCAGATAGACCGCGATCTTGCGCTCGAGTTCGGCATCGACCGGCTCGCCGAGATAGTGGCGCAGCAGCACATATTCAGCCGGGATCGTCGCGTCGGCTTCCAGTTCGAAGACCCAGTGTCCGTCCGCCTGCTGGTCTTTCAGCAGGGCGTCGCTGGCGCTCGAGACCGAGCGCTCAAGGATGTCGCGGGCGAGGGGGATCGTGTCGTTGATCGTATGCATCATCGGTTGGATAGAAGTTCGGCCGCATGCTGGCCGGACCGGATCGCTCCTTCGATCGTTGCCGGCAGACCGGTATTGGTCCAGTCGCCGGAGAGGAACAGATTGCTCCAGCGCGTCCTCGCGTCGGGACGTCGGGCATTCTGCTCGGGGGTGGCGGCAAAGGTGGCACGCCGTTCGCGCACCAATTGCCATTTTGGAAGCGGAGCATCCATACCGAGGATGCCCGTGATCTCGCGCCAGGCAGTTTCCGCGAGTTCCTGCCGCGGCAGGGTCAGCAGGCGATCTGCATGGCTTATGGTTGTGGAAATACGGTGTCTGAACGCAAAAATCCACTCGACCGTGCGGTCGACCACCCCCGTCATGAACGGGCTGCCGGCGGGCGGGGCCAGGTCGTAGTGGATATTGATGATCGCGCGGAACTGATCCGGAACCACAAGGCCCGGAACCAGGGTCGCCGCGCTGTAGGCCGGAACCGCGAGCACCACGGCCTCGTCGGCGCCGAGCGTGACTTCGCCGTCCCGGAAGCGCAGGGCGGTGATCGCATGATCGGTCAGCGTCAGGCCCTCGACCTCGTGTTCGAGGCGGAGAGTGGCGCCGCGTTCCGCAAGATGGGTCAGCGCCGGATCGACGAAGGCCGTGCTCAGCCCGCGCTCGAAAACCAGCGGCCGGCACGCCTCGCCGCCCTTGAGCAGGGTCTCGCGGGCGATCTGCGCCGCCAGCCGTGACGACCCGCTTGGCGTGTCGATGTTGAGCGCCGCCACCATCAGCGGGTTGATCAGGCGCCGGTACAACTGGCTGTCGCTATCGATCACTTCGCGCATGGGGCGATCGGCGCGTCCGATCACGAGCGGCAGCAGCTTCAGATAATCGAGCAGGGATGTTTTCGGGACGCGATTGTTGCGATCGAAAATCCAGGCCGGCCACTTGCCGTCGCCGAGCCTGAGGATCCAGCTTTCGCCGGTGACGCCATCGACGAAGCGGAAATCCGCCGGCGCGAAGTCCGGTGTCACGCCGATCGCCTTCAGGTAATCGACCGCCGCATAATTTCCCGACAGCAGCAGATGCGTGCCGTTGTCGATATGCATGCCGGTTGAGGCGTCATCGTAGGAGCGGCAGCGGCCGCCAGCCTGGCGCGTCGCCTCATGGACGGTGACGGCAATGCCCGCCTGCACAAGGCGAACAGCCGCGGAAAGGCCGGCGAGACCCGCGCCGACGACATGGACGTGCTTGATCATCAGATAATGCCGTAGCGGAGGACCGCCCCTAGAAGATGCAGCCGGTCGACCCGGACGCGCTCGCGCGGCGCGACGAAGCCGCGCTGCTGCAGCTTGTCGAGCATTGGCGCATAGGCTTCGGCCATGATGCGCGGCGCCTTCACACTGGCACGCGGCTGCCGCGCCATGATGGTGCGCGCCTGCCGGAAATGCTCCCGCGCCGTATCGATCAACGGAGCGCAGGCCCGGCCCAGATCGGGATGTGCGATCACGGTTTTCGGATCGTCGCCTTCGATCCCGGCGGCGGTCAGATATTCGCGCGGTAGATAGAGGCGGCCGATATCGGCGTCCTCATCCACATCGCGCAGGATATTGGTGAGCTGCAAAGCCCGGCCGAGATGATGCGACAAGGTGATGCCGTCGCTTTCCGGTACACCGAACACGCGCACCGATAGCCGGCCGACCGCGCTCGCGACGCGGTCGCAATACAGGTCCAGCGTCGCAAGATCGGGGGCGCGGATATCGGCGACGATATCCATTTCCATGCCGTCGATGATGGCGAGGAAATCATCGCGCCGCAGGCCGAATGCGGCCACCGGGCCGAGAAAGCCGCCCATCCGCTCAGAGCTGCGTCCCGCATACAGTGAGGCGACATCATCCCGATAGCGGTTCAGCTCGTCGAGCCGCCCGTCGCGCGGACCCGGCGAGTCGGCCACATCGTCGACCTTGCGGCAGAACTTGTAGATCTCGAACATGGCATCGCGCTTGGCGCGCGGCAGGATGCGCATCGCCAGATAGAACGATGAGCCGCCGGCATGCTGGGCGGCGTCGGCCGAGACGGTGGGGGTGGTCACGATCGGATATCCTGAGCCTGCCGATATGACGCGCCACGCGGCATGAGGCGGCCGACCAGCGTCCGGATGACGGCGCCGCTCGTGACGGTGAGGAGCGTTGCACGGCCGAGATGCACCTTGTCGGCGAGCGGATCGGAGGTTTGGAGCAAGCCCAACAGTCTTCGGGCGAGGGCGTCGATCACACCGACTTCGCAGGCGAGGCGGGTGTCGCGGATCTGGCCCGCGAGCTGTGGCTGTGAGGCGAAATACTGCGAGGTGCGCCGTGTCAGGTCATGCAGGCAGGCCAGCAGCGCCGGCGACGAACGTGGGGCGGACAGGTCTTCGGTCGATGCGCCATGCGCACGCAGGCTGTCCTGCGGGATGTAGACGCGGTCGATCTTGCGGTAGTCCTTCCCGCAATCCTGGAGGTGGTTGATGATCTGGAGGACGGCGCAAAGGACGTCCGAGGCGGCCCAGGTGGCGCGATCCTCGCCGTGGACGTCGAGCACGAAGCGGCCGACCGGCATCGCCGAAAACGTGCAATAGCCGATCAGTTCGTCCCAATCAGCATAACGAAGCTTGGTGACGTCCTGACGGAAGGCCTTGAGCAGGTCGAGTGCGTGCACAGGAGACAGCTTTCGCCCGGCCAGCGCCTCGCGCAGGCGGACGGACAGCGCGTCGTCCGAGCTGGCGCCGGTCAGCGACGCCTCCATCCGGTCCAGCCCGCGCAGCTTTTCATCGGCCGGCAGCGTCGGGTGGTCGGCGATGTCGTCCGCGGCCCGGGCGAAATCGTAAAAGGCCATGATGACGGGGCGGTGCCGCGCGCTCACGAGCCGCGAGGCCACCGGGAAATTCTCGTCACGATGCCCCTTGCCGGACCGGAAATCTGCCGATTGAACCATCATGCCTTTCTGGCCTGGAATCGCCCCTTCCAGTGGCCGCCGCGTCCGAGCATATGCTGGACTGCGGAACTGAAGGTAAATGCCATGTAACCGGTCGCAATAACCGGCAGGGCGGGTGCCCAAAGGGGGGTTAGACCATAAAAGCGCAACATTGGCCAAAACGAGACCGCCATCAGTCCCCAGGCCCCCAGCCCGAGCAGCCGGGCGCCACCCGTCCCGAAAAGGGCCAGCAGCGGCGGTGCCCAGTAGGTCAGCGCCATGCCGATCAGGGTGAGGCCTAAAAGGACCGGCGAATAGCGGAGCTGGGCATAGGCCGAGCGCGAGACCATGGTGTGGATATCCGACAGCGCCGCCGAGGCCCGGATGCTGCGGACCCGGTCGGTCAGCCCGAGCCAGATCGGCCCCTGTGCCTTCATGACCTTCGCCAGCGAGCAATCGTCGATCAGCGCATCGCGAATCACGGCGATTCCGCCGGCCCGGGCCAGCGCATTCGCCTCGATCAGCATGCAGCCGCCCGCCGCCGCGGCGATCCGATTACGCGGATCGTTCACCCAGGCGAACGGATAGAGCATCTGGAAGAAATAGACGAAGGCCGGGATGAAAGCGCGTTCGGCAAGGCTTTCACAGCGGAGCTTTGCCATCAGCGAGGTCAGGACGTAGCGGCCGGCCGCGGCGCGTGCCGCGAGCGTCCGCAGCATGCCGGGGGCGTAGGCGATGTCCGCATCGGTCAGGAGGATGTAGTCCGGCGCTTCGCGATTCGCTGTCGCGATACCCTGCTGGAGCGCCCAGAGTTTGCC
>JAEWHY010000138.1 GCA_023387555.1 Pseudomonadota bacterium | reverse complement strand
GAACAACAGCGCATTCCCGAAAGTCGAACGCCGCGCCATTTGCAACCCAGCAGACCCGCAACACGCCGGCCAAGGATATGCATCGAGGAAGACGGCCGCGCCCATCTGCGCAGCCGCCCCTTTCATGACCTGCGCTCCGGACCGGCCAGGCGAATGCCTGCCAGCCCGAAGCGCATCGGTCATCATCCTTATCGTCAGTCGATCTTCACGCCCGAGATTTTCACCAGCTCGCCCCACTTGGCGTAGTCCTTCTTCACCTGCGCGACGAACTCGCTGCGGCTCAGATTGCCGGGGATGAAGGCCTGCGGCTTGACGTATTTCTCGATGAAGGCCGGCTCCTGCACCACCTTGGCGACATCGGCATGGATCTTGTCGAGAATCGCGGCCGGCGTGCCGGCCGGCGCCATGAAGCCGAACCAGACGTCGATGCTGTAGCCCGGAACGGTCTCGGCGATCGTCGGCAGGTCAGGCCGCGGCGGGATGCGCTTGTCGGTCGCGCTGCCGATCACCTTCAGTTTGCCCTCGCGCTCGTAACCGGCGAACACGCTGTAGGTGACGAGGTAGGAGCTGATGCGGCCGGCGAGCAGATCGGTCATCGCAACCGAGGTCCCCTTGTACGGGACGTGCAGCAGGTCGGTTCCAGCTGCATGGTTGAAATATTCCATCGCGATATGCGTATAGGTCCCGACGCCGGGGCTCGCATAGGTGAGCTTGCCCGGATTGGCCTTGGCATAGGCGATGAATTCTCCAACCGTCTTGGCCGGAATGTCATTGCTGATCGCCAGGACCGGCGCGAGCCGGACCGCGAGCGCCACCGGCTCGAAATCCTTCAGCGGATCGAACCGCAGCTTCGTGTAGGCCTGCGGGTTGATCACGAGTGCGCCGCTGTCGGCAAACAGCAGCGTGTAGCCATCCGCCGGAGACTTCGCCACCGCCTCGCTGCCGAGCACGGTGCCGGCGCCGACGCGATTTTCCACGACGATCGGCTGGCCCCACATTTCCGCGAGGCGCTGCGTGATGGCGCGCGCCATGGTGTCGGTGCCGCCGCCCGCGGCGTAAGGCACCACCACCTTGACCTCGCGGGTCGGATAACCTTGCGCGAATGCCGATGTCGCGGTTCCTGCGATCGCAAACGCTGCGAATGTAGCAACAGCGAAACGCCCCCTGGCTTTCATGAATGACATGTCTTTTCTTCCCTTGTTTTCGTGATGGCAGATAACGTCAGACTGGCTCTTTCATGCGCGCGAGCCCCTCGAGCGCGAGACCGTATCCAAGCAGATCATGCAAGCGCGCCTTCAGCTCATGGGTGAGGCTGGCGCGCGTATAGCGCCGCACCAGGCGCGGCTGTTTCATCAGGAGCGCCGCGAGGTCTTTCGCACGCGGGAGCAACGCATCGCGGGGATGCAGTTCGTTCACCAGCCCAAGCTCAAGCGCGCGCGTGGCTGAAATCGTCTCGCCGGTCAAAAGGAAGTAATGGCCCCGATTGCGTCCCATCAGATACGGCATGATCACATGCATGCCGTCGCCCGGAACCATGCCGCCCTGGAAATGCGCGGTGTCCTGAATGGTGGCGGTATCGGACGCGAGCACGATGTCGCCGAGCAGCGGAATTTCCGCGTGCCGGAGCGCCGGACCGTTGATGATGCTGATCACCGGCACTTCGATGTTCAGGAGATTGATCAGGAGGTGCTTGCCCTCCCAGTAGATCGGATCGTAGATCGTCGGCGTCATCGAATTGCGATTGACATGACCGCCGGGCGGAACCGCCGGGCCGCTGAACGCATCGCCGGTACCGGTCATGATCACGACATCGTTTTCGCGGTCGCGGCCGACATCGAGGAAGGCCTGCTCGAACTCGCGATGCGGAACGAGGCCCCATGCGAGCGGCCCGCCGTTGGTGTGGAAATGCATCTCCAGCACGCCGTTCTCGCGGACCATGCGGATGTTTTCGAATTTGTTGGCGTATTCGTCGAAGGTGGTCATGCGGATATCCCGGTTACTCCTGATACAGGCGGCAGATTGAGGATGGCGGTCAGGCGTCGAAGATCGCGACCGCGCGCGTCCAGCCTCCGGAAGCTCCGCGAATCTTCACCGGGAAGCACGCGACCTTGAAGCCCGTGGCCGGCAGCATCTCGAGATTGTGGAGCTTCTCGATGTGGCAGTAATGGGTGACACGGCCGGCCTTGTGGCCCTGCCAGATGTGCGATGCGCTGCCGGTGCGCTCGTATTCCTGCGCCATATACTGGACCGGCACGTCCCAGCCCCACGCATCGATCCCCGCAACACGCACGCCGCGTTCGGTCAGATACAGCGTCGCTTCCCGTCCCATGCCGCAGCCGCGGCTGGTGTAATCGGGCTGGCCGTAACGCGCGCCGGCCGAGGTGTTGACCAGCACGATATCGCCGGGCTGCAACTGATGACCGATGCGCGCCAGCTCCTGCTCGACCTCTGCTGCGGTGACGACATGCCCGTCGGCGAAATGCCGGAAGTCGAGCTTCACGCCGGGACCGAAGAACCATTCCAGCGGCATCTCGTCGATGGTCGGCATCGGCTTGCCGTCCTCGCTCGTCGAGGCGTAATGCCACGGTGCATCGACATGCGTGCCGTTATGCGTCGAGAGCTGAACCTTCTCGAGCGCGAAGGCCTCCTGATTGGGGAGGTCCTCGATCTTGAGGCCCTTGTAGCGCCTCTCCCAGATGGGAAAGGTGTCGCGGTGATTGAGATATTCGATCCGGTACTCGTAACCGGGCGGATCGGACGGCACGTCGTTTTCGAGCGGCACCGACAGATCGATCATGCGATAGGCCATGGAGTTTCGTTCTTTCGTGCTTTGGCGGTTTTGCGCAGGGAATGGAGAATGGGGCGGCCTGCTAGACAGGGATCGCAACCTTCGATTTCTTGGCGGGCTTCGCAGATTTGCGTCCCGCCGGCGACGGCTTCCGGGCGACCCCGCGAATGCCCGCGGCAACAAACGCCGTCAGGAGTGGCGCCACGCCCTTGTGTTCATCGTCATGCTTGCCGGCGGCGAGACGCTCCGCGCGGTCGCTTTTTGACTGCGCCTGCATGCGCGCGCCGAGTGCAAACAGATACGACCAGACCGCTTCCTTCTCGGTGAGTTCCGGCACGGCGGCGCGGATCGCCTCGATGAAGCGGCGCGCGATGCCGTCGTAATAGCGGACCATCAACTCGCGGGAGCGCTCGTCACTGCCGACGCTGATCGCGGTCACCATCTGCTGGAACGAGCCATAGTCGCCACGATGTTCCTCGCCGAATGTCGATGGCGGCAGGAACAGGATGTTGAGCACATCCTCGAGCGCCGGACTGGCGTTCGCGGCGAGCAGATCGTTCAGAAGCTGTTCGCGTGTGTCGTTGATGGTCGATGCGCGCCGCTCGAAAACCGCGGCGTGAAGCGTGGCCTTGTTCTGGAAGTGATAGTGCAGCAGGGCCTGCGCGACGCCGGCCTTGTCGGCGATCAGCCGCATGCTCGCGCCTTCATAGCCATGCGTCGCGAACACCTGCTCGGCCGCATCGCGGATGCGCTCCCGCGCCGACGGATCGTTCTTGCCGGACTTCGCCACTGATATCGTGATCCTGACTGATCGATCAGTCAAATCTACATGAAAACGACGTGAAGGCAACAGGAGCCGATGCGGCTCCCGCGCAGGTCAGGTCTGCGGTTCAGGTCTGCGGTCGCGGCAATGCTGCCGGTGCTAGCCGGCCGGTGCGCTACGGGCCGATGCGCTACTCGGACGTCAGCGCGTCCAGCACCGCATGGGCCGCGGCAACCCGCGCGGCCGTTGAAAACGCGGTGTTGGCCAGCATCACGATGCCGATCTTCTTCTCCGGCACGAAGGCCGCATAGGCGCCGAACCCGCGGGTGGAACCGGTCTTGTTGAACAGCGTCGGCGCCGATGGGCGCGCCGGCGGATCGATCCGGACCGCGGCATTCGGCTTCATGCTCATCTCGAGCGAATTGCCGGCCATCAGCCGCTTCAGCGCGACCGGATACGGATATTGCTCCCAGCCGAAGCCCTGCACCGTTCCGCCGACCCGGAAATACGCGACCTGCGTGCCCTCCACCGCGCGGCGGACCAAGGGCTCGAGCGTCTCGGGCCGCAAATTGGCCTCGATGAAACGCAACAGGCCCTGTGCCGTGCATTTGAAGCCATAGGCTTCGGCGTCGAACACCGCCTTGCCCATGCGGACCGGCTTGTTGTCGCGATAGCCCGACGCGTAATTCGCGAGCTGCGACTGCGGAATGCGGATGTAACAGGACGACACGCCGAGCTTGCGCAGCAGGTCGCCTTCCATCAGGTCGGCAAAATCGCCGCCCATCGCCGCCGCGGTGAGATGCCCGAGCAGACCGGCGCTCGGATTGGAATAATCGCGGCGCGTGCCCGGCGGCACCGCCGGCCTCCACTTCTGCAGGAAGGCCGTCATCTCCGCATTGGTCTTCATCGCGTTCGGAAAATGCAGCGGCAGACCGCCCGCGGTGTAGGTGCCGAGATTGAGCAGCGTGACCGCGTCGAGCGCGCTGCCGCGGAACTCCGGCATGAACCGGCCGGGGCGATCGGCAAGCGAAAGCTTACCGCGCGCCTGCGCGTAGGAGGCGAGCGTCGCGGTGAACATCTTGCTGACCGAGCCGATCTCGAACAGCGTGTCGGCATCGACCTTTGCCCCGGTCTCCTTCACGGCGACGCCGTAGTAGAAGACATGCTGCCTGCCGCCGATGCTGACGCCGACCGCAAGGCCGGGCACGTCATGCTCTTTCATCAGCGGCAGGAACACGCGCTCGACCGCGGCGGCGACGGCGTCCGCATCCTGCGCCGCCTGCAGCGGCGCCGGCGGGCAACACATGATGGCAGCGGCGAGTGCTCCGATCAGCCTTGCGATCAGCGTCAAGGGCCCCTCCGTGTCGCTTCGTTGCGGCGTATGTGAACGCCGCAGACTCAAGTCACGGGATCCAGCCGAAAATGCGGCTTGCGCCCCAGATCGCGATCACGATGGCGGTGCCGAGCAGCCAGATCACGCCGGTCCGGTACAGCGACGCGGCACCGATCGCCACGATGGCGACCAACGCAAGGATGTCGATCGCTTTCATGTAGTCGGCAATGAAATTCATGGTGCAACAGGCCTCCGGCTGACGTGCGACGCGGTTTGCGGAAAAGCATATCCGAACCGGCCGTCACGCTACAGCGCGGTCGCGCATTGCAGTCAAGCGCGGGATGGATGCGGCGCTCAGGTCTTCTTCTTCATCCCGTAAACATGTTCCGGTCCCGGAAAGGCGCGCGAACGCACCTCCTCGGCATAGCCCTTGATCGCGGCTTCGATGCCGGGTCCGAGATCGCCGTAGCGCTTGACGAATTTCGGCACGCGCGGCGACAGACCGAGCATGTCTTCCAGCACCAGCACCTGGCCGTCGCACGCCGGGCTCGCGCCGATGCCGATGGTCGGAATCGAAATCTGTTGCGTGATCTTGCGCGCCAGCGGCTCCGCGACGGCCTCGATCACCACCGAGAAGGCCCCCGCCTCCGCCACCGCTGTCGCGTCCTCTTCGATCCGCGCCCAGTCGGCCTCGTCGCGGCCCTGCGCCTTGAACGAACCGAGGGTGTTGATCGACTGCGGCGTCAGGCCGACATGCGCCATCACCGGCACGCCGCGCTCGGCGAGGAAGCGGATGGTCTCGGCCATGCGCACGCCGCCTTCCAGCTTGACCGCGCCGCAGGTGGTTTCCTTGAGCACCCGCGCGCAGGACGCAAAGGCCTGCTCCTTCGACTGCTCGTAGGAGCCGAACGGCATGTCGACCACGACGAGGGCCCGCTTGCTGCCGCGCATCACCGCGTGGCCCTGCAGGATCATCATGTCGAGCGTCACCGGGATCGTGGTCTCGAGCCCGTGCATCACCATGCCGAGCGAGTCACCGACCAGGATCACGTCGCAATATTGATCGACGAGTCGCGCGGTGTGCGCGTGATACGCGGTGAGGCTCACGATCGGATCGCCGCCCTTGCGGGCGCGGATGTCCGGCGCGGTCAGGCGCCTGATCTCTTGCTGGACGGACACTTGGCTTTACTCCCGGCAGGGTCATTGGCCCCATCGGAATAGCGAGGTAGCGGATCGGGGCGGCCATGGGAAGAGTGGCCGGCCGCCTTTCAGCGGACGGATGACAGCCGCGGGCGACTCAGCGAGACAACGGTATTGCCGATGCATGGGAACCGGGTGACGCGTGCCTGATCTGTTCGCCCGTAAATCCTTCGCCGACCTCATGAAGGATGCCGACGGCGGCGCTGGCCGCGGCGCGCTCAAACGGACCCTCTCGGCCTCGAGCCTCGTCGCACTCGGCGTCGGCTGCATCATCGGCGCCGGCATTTTCGTGCTGACCGGCAATGCCGCGGCGACCAATGCCGGGCCCGCGGTTTCGCTGTCGTTTCTTCTCAGCGCGCTGGTCTGTGCGTTTGCCGGGCTGTGCTACGCCGAGATGGCCTCGAGCGTGCCGGTCTCGGGCAGCGCCTACACTTACGCCTATGCGACGCTCGGCGAGTTCATTGCCTGGATCATCGGCTGGGATCTGATCCTGGAATATGCGTTCGGCGCCACCGCCGTCGCCATCGGCTGGTCGGGCTATGTGGTCAGCTTCATGCAGGGTGTCGGCCTGCCGATCTCGCCGCGACTGGCCGCCTCGCCGCTGGCCTATGATGCGGCGACCGGCGCCTGGTCGTTCACCGGCGCGCTGGTCAACCTGCCGGCCATGATCATTGTCGCCGGGATGACCGCGCTGCTGGTCGTCGGCATGAGCGAGACCTCGCGCTTCAACAACATCATCGTCGCCATCAAGGTGACCATCGTGGTGATATTCGTCGTCGCCGGCGCGTTCTATTTCGATACCTTCAACTGGATCACGCCGGGCAATCCCAAGGGCGACTTCATTCCGCCGAACGAGGAGCCAGGCGTGTTCGGCTGGAGCGGCGTGCTGCGCGGCGCCGCCATCGTGTTCTTTGCCTATATCGGCTTCGACGCGGTCTCGACGGCGGCGCAGGAGGCCAGGAATCCGCGCCGCGACATGCCGATCGGAATCCTCGGCTCGCTGCTGATCTGCGCCTTGCTCTACGTCCTTGTCAGCCTCGTGCTCACCGGCATCGTGCCCTATGACCGCCTGAATGTCGCCGATCCGATCGCCGTCGGGATCGACGCCACCGGCCTGACCTGGCTCGAGCCGCTGGTGAAACTCGGCGCCGTGCTCGGACTGACGTCGGCGATCCTCGTGCTGCTGCTCGGCCAGGCGCGCATCTTCTTCTCGATGTCGAAAGACGGACTGCTGCCCGCCTTCGGCGCGCGGATCCATCCGAGATTCCGCACGCCCTATGTGAGTTCGCTGCTGATCGCCGCGGTGGTCATGGCGCTCGCCGGAACGCTGCCGATCAACATGGTCGCGCAGCTGGTGTCGATCGGCACGCTAATGGCTTTCGCGATCGTGTGCATCGGCGTCCTGGTGCTGCGAATCCGTCATCCGGAGATGCCGCGGGCCTTCAAGGTGCCGGCGATCTGGCTGGTGGCGCCCGCCGGCGCCTGCAGCGCGGTTTTCCTGATGATGGGGCTGCCGGGCGCGACCTGGTGGCGCCTCCTGATCTGGGGCGCGATCGGGCTCTGCATTTTTTTCCTCTACAGCATGCGCCACAGCCGCATACGCCGCGGATAAACCGCGGCTGGCATGAGTGGAAAGGCCTGACAGCCGCAGCGGGGAAACCGCCGCTGCCCCACGTTGCGTGACGCGCGCTTGAATGCGGGCGCGCTTGAATGCGGGCGCGTTTGACGGCACGCTGCCGTCATTGCGCAACCTGTGAATGAAAGTCCCGGAAAGTCCCGCATGTCCCATCATACGCTCGACGCCTCGCCCGACACGGTCCATTGGGGCCATTTCGACGCCGCGCTCTCGCCCGCGCTCACCATCGACAGCGGCGACACGGTCACGATTTCGTCGGTGTCCGGGCTCCCCGGCATGCTGCCGCCGGCCGATGCCGGATGCACGATTTCGCCCGCGCTCACCAGCATTCACGGCAAGCTCGAACCCAAGTTCGGACCGCATATCTGCACCGGGCCGGTCGCGGTTCGCGGCGCCAGGGCCGGCGATACGCTTGAAGTGCGGATCAAGGCGGTCGAACTGCACGACGACTGGGGCTATAACCTGATCCGCCCCGGCATGGGCGGATTGCCCGAGGACTTCGCGCAGGAGCGCCTGCTCTTCATCGGCCTCGACAAGCAGAAGATGGTCGGGCGCCTGCCCTGGGGCGCCGATATTCCGCTACGCCCGTTCTTCGGCGTGATGGGCGTTGCGCCGGAGCCCTCCGCCGGCACCGTGTCGTCAGTGCCGCCCGGCCGCCATGGCGGCAATATCGACAACAAGGAAATGGTGCCGGGCGCGGTGCTGTATCTGCCGGTTCATGTCGACGGCGCGCTGTTCTCCGTCGGCGACGGACACGGCGTGCAGGGCGATGGCGAGGTCTGCCTGACCGCGATCGAGACCGGGCTGATCGGCACCTTCGAACTGCATCTGCACAAGGGACGGACGCTCACGTGGCCCTATGCGGAGACCCCGACGCATCTCATCACGATGGCGTTCGATCCGGATCTCGACGTCTGCGCCGCAACCGCCTTGCGCGAGATGATCGCCATGATCGGTGACCGGACCAGGCTGTCGCGGGAAGACGCCTATACGCTGTGCAGTCTCGCCGCCGACCTGCGCATCACGCAGATCGTCAACGGCAACAAGGGCGTGCATGTGATGCTGGACAAGCGCTTTCTGACGCCGCAGGCGTAAGCGCAAAGCCGCGGCGGGACGTCCGCGGATCGTATGAAAACGCCCGCGGACACGATGGTCTGCGGGCGTCCTGTTACTGTAGCGGCCGAAGGTTACTCGGCTTGCTGTAGCGGCCGAAGATTACTGGCCGGCCTTCTTCATGCCGAGCGTCTGCGCGATGGCATCGGCCTTCTGGAACTGGCCCTTCAGGATCTGGGTCAGTTCTTCCGGGTTGGACGGCGCGATTTCCTGACCCGTGAGCACGACGCGGTCGCGCACCTTCGGCTCTTTCATCGCGGCCTGCATGTCGGCGGCGATCTTCTTGCGCAGGTCGGCCGACAGACCGGGACCGCCGAACAGCGCCGTGCTGGTGTCAGCGGCGAGCACCGGGTAGCCGGCTTCGGTGATCGACTGCACGTCCTTCACCAGCGGCGTGCGATTGCGCGTGCCGGCGGCGATGATCTTCACCTTGCCCGTTTCCACCAACGGCCGGACCACCGCATAGGAGGTCAGGATGAAGTGGATGCGGCCTTCGGCGAGGTCGCGCGCGGCGTCGCCGAGATTCTTGTAGGGCACGCGCACGGTCTTCAGGTTCTCGCCCTTCAGGAAGGCGTCGACCGCAAATTCGGTGACGCCGGCCGATGCCGCGAGATTGAGTTCGGGCTTGGTCTTCGCCAGCGCGACGAATTCCTTCAGGTTCGATACCGGCAGGTCGGACGGCACCGCCACGATCAGCAGCGTGTCGGCGATGCGGCCGATCGGCGTCAGATCCTTGTCGATGTCATAGTCGAGCTTCTTGTGCATGTAGGGATGCGCGAGAAACGAACCGGTCGAGGAGACGAGCAGCGTGTGGTCGTCCTTGGCGCTGACCACCGCATTGATCGCCAGGAGGCCATCGGCGCCGGGCCGGTTTTCCACCACCACCGGCTTGCCCCAGCGAACGGCGAGATCCTCGCCGAGCACGCGTGCGAGCGTATCGGCAGCGCTGCCCGGACCGAACGGCAGGATGAAGCGCACGGGGCGCTGCGGCCAGTCCTGCGCCGCGACCGGCGCGGTGGACGCCGCGAACAGCGTCGCCAGTCCAAGAGCAGCGACCCCCAGGCCGATGCGAATAGTCTTTAGCATATTTACTCCTCTGGTCTCTTCTCTGGTCTCTTGGCGACGGCAGAGCCGCCTCCCCTTCAAATGACCCGCGGTTTGCGAATGCGCGTTGTCTGCGAATTTCATGCCACGGTGTCAGTAGTTGGTCGCAAGCGGCTTGGTGATGCGCGTGTAGAGTTCGGGCCGCCGGTGGATCAGCAGATCGGTGTTGTTGGTTTCGCGCTTCGAACGCGACGCCGAAAGCTGCGCGAAACGAGTGACGAAACCGCGGCGACCATGCGGCAGTTCCGACGCCAGCGTGTTCTGCGGATAGCCCGCCGGCTGGATCAGGAGGCTCGGTCCCTCGATCGCCGAATCCTGCCGGTTGGCGGCAACGATGACGACGCGATTTTCCATCGCGCGCTCATGAGCGATGTAACGGAATTCGGCCTCGCTGCGCCAGGTCGTCGGCCACGCGATCAGATCGGCGCCGCGCAGCGCAAGCACCCGCGCGACCTCGGGGATCAGCCCCTCGTAGCCGACCATGATGCCGACGTTGCCGAACGGCGTGCGGATGATCGGAATGTCGTCGCCGGGCGTCGCCCAGTCGCGCTCATCCTCCCATAGATGGGTCGCACGGTATTTGCCGGCGATGCCGTCGGGGCCGATCGCGTACACCGTGCTGTAGAAGTGACCGCGGTCGCTCTCCACCAGATGCGCGAACAGCCACACTCCGATGCGCTTGCAGAGCGGAACAAGCTGGTCGAGCGCCTTCGCTGACATATCGGCCGCCGCCTGCGGATCGCGCGCGATCGCCGCCGGATCGAACAGGAAATGCTCGGGCAACACGCCGAGATCGACACCGTGATTGCGCTGCGCCTCGACGCATTGCGCGATCACGGCCTGCAACACCTCCTCGGGCTCGCCCGGAGGCGACACCTGGATGGCCGCGATCTGCCGCACCATGCGATCCGGAACGATCGCCTCATCCATCACCTTGGACAGCGGGGTCGCTTCATAGGCGTCGGTCAGCACCGAATAGAGTTCGGGGCGGCGATCTGCGAACAGGTCGTTGCCCTTGCCGATCGACTTGTCGCGCGCCTTGGCCGGAGCGACATCGGCGTAGATGATGGTCTCTTCATCGGGGCCCGCCTGTGCCAGCACGTCGCCCGAAGGGTTCATGATGAAGGAGCAGCCGGTGAAGCGGTTGTAGGCCAGCATCTCCTGGGTCTGCGACAGCGGACGGCGCGGCTTGGTGCAGCCGATCACCCAGCAGCGGTTTTCCACGGCCCGCGTCGGCACGTGATAGAGATACTGGTCGGATGCACCCCAGTTGGTCGGGTTGACCAGAATCTCGGCACCGCCAAGCGCAAGGCAGCGCGCCGATTCCGGGATGCGGCCGTCGGCGCAGACGAAGAAGCCGAGATTGCCGAGCGGCGTCTCGAAATTGGCGAAGCCGGTCTGGCCCGGCACGAACCAGCGCTTGTCGGCCTTGATGAAGAAGTTCTTCTGATACTTGGCGACCACCGTGCCGTCCGGACCGATCAGCACTGCGCAGTTGAAGACGTCATCGCCCTCGCCCTGCTCGAACAGTCCGGCGACGACGAATACGCCATGCCGGCGCGCGGCTTCGCCGAGCGCATCGGTGAACGGCCCCGGAATCGGCGTCGCCTTTTCATGGGCGTCGGCGCGATCCTCGAAAAAGTATCCGTTGTTGCTCGCTTCCGGAAACACAATGAGCTTCGCGCCTGCGGCGGCGGCTTCGTCGATGCGCGCGATCATGCGCGCAAGGTTGCGGTCCGGTTCGCCTTCAAAGGACAACATCTGCACCGCTGCCACTTTGAAGTGTTGATCAGTTTTCATTCAATTACCCGCAGTTCCATTGGCGCCCTGCTATATGAGCTTGCGCAGGGCGATGCCACGTCGCCGATGTCGTGACAGCCATGCGCCTGCAACTCTGGGCCGATCAGCCGCAGAGCACAGTGAAAATCGACAAGATCAGCAGCACCGGAACGACAAAGGCCGGCGTGTCGATACGCACAGCATTGTGGCCGGCGCGATCGCGGATGCGACAAAAGAGCCGAACAGAATCACCGGAGCCGAAATCGCCATGCGCCAAGACAAGATGCGCGAAGGACCGGAAATTACTCCGCAAGCCGCTCCAGTGCAGTGCGAGATACCGCGCCCGGACCGGCGAGTCCCAAGGTCTGAACCCGCTCGGAACGTGAAGTAGCGGGCAAAGCCATACACAATCAGCACCATGCCGATTGCGCAAATGCCACAGAATCCGTTTTTATGGGGCACCTCGCCGATCCGCGCGATCCGGCGGGCACGCTTCGCGCCGCGTCACAAAGCCATGCGGCACGAAAATTCGATCAGTCGGGGAATGAGCGTGCTAAGACCCCTGCGGCGCCGGCTGGCCTGAACTGGAGCAAGTATCCAGACAAAGGCCGTGCAGCAGGCTGAAAAGCCGCTCAGGACCGCAAGACCTGACGATCGGCGAGGCCTGCAGATGGCGACACGTTGTGATCGACGTCATTCGGTATCGGCGTGATTTGGTGACCGGAACGGAAAGGAACGCAAAATGAGAATCGCAGCCCTTGTCCTCGCCGCCGCAATCGGCGCGCTGACGCCGGCTCATGCGCAGGACTGGCCGGCAAAGACGGTCCGCATCGTCGTTCCATTCGGGCCCGGCTCCACGCCCGACATCGTCGCCCGGCTCCTCGGCGAGCAATTGCAGGCCAAATATCCAAGCTCGGCCTTCGTGATCGAGAACAAGACCGGTGCCAGCGGCAATACCGGAACCGATGCCGTCGCCAAGGCCGCGCCCGATGGCGCGACCATCGGCGTGTCGATCGGCGGACCTCTGGCCATCAACACGATCCTGTTTTCGAAGCTGCCGTATGATCCGAAGAAGGACATCGCCGCGGTCACGCAGCTCGTCACCATGCCGAGCGCGCTTGCGGTGCATCCCGATCTCGGCGTCAAGACCGTCGCCGACCTGATCGCGCTATTGAAGAAGGATCCGGGCAAATACAATTTCGGCTCGATCGGCAACGGCTCGCTGTCGCATCTGACCATGGAGGCGATCGCGCAGAACAGCGGCGCCAAGCTGGTCCATGTCCCCTATGCGTCCTCGCCCGCTGCGATGACGGCGCTGATGCGCGGCGACGTGCATATGGCGGTGCTGCCGGCGATCGCCGTGACCCCGCATGCCGATCTCGGCAAGGTCAATATTCTCGCGGTGTCGCTGCCGAAGCGTTCGCCCTATCTGTCCAACATCCCGACGCTGAAGGAATCCGGGATCGACGTCGAGGCCGACACCTGGATGGGCCTGATCGCGCCGGGCGGCACGCCGACGGCAATGGTCGAGGCCATCAACAAGGATGTGGTGGAAGCGCTGCAGGCGCGCACCGTGCGCGACAAACTCGCCACCCAGTATATGGAGCCGGTCGGCAATTCGCCCGCCGCGTTCCGGAAGGTGATCGACGACGAGATCGATCGCTGGTCGCCGGTGATCAAGGCCGGCAACGTGAAGATCAACTGACCGCAAGCGGCCTGCGCGAGTGAGTACACCGGCCGTGACTGATACCAGTGCGAGTCATATCAGCGAGCCCGCGCGCCGGACGCCGCTGTTCGGAACATTCGACGTCGTCGTTCTGGGCGGCGGTCCGGCGGGCATTGCGGCGGCCGCAGCGGCCGGCGCGCTTGGCCGCAGCGTGCTGCTGATCGAGCGCTACGGCTTCCTCGGCGGCATGGGCACCGCAGCCGGCGTGACCAATTTCTGCGGGCTGCACGCCAATGTGCATGGCGATATCCGCCAGGTGGTGCACGGCGTTGCCGACGATCTGCTCGGACGCATCGACAGGCTCGGCGGCCTCAACCGGCCGCATTCGATCTTCGGCAAGACTTTCGCGCAGGCCTATGACAACGCCGCATACAAGATCGCGGCCGACGATCTTCTGCTCGCGCGCAAGGTCGAGATCCTGTTCCATGCGGTGGCGGCCGGCGTCGTCATGGATGGCG
>JAEWHY010000046.1 GCA_023387555.1 Pseudomonadota bacterium | reverse complement strand
CAATTGCCCCCCTTCCCAACCCTCCCCCTTTCAGGGGGAGGGAGCACAAGAGGCGAGGCCGGAATATCCCATGCTCACACGTCCATCCGAAGGCGAATTGCGCGATGCGATGCGAACGCGTGCCTGCGCGATCCGCACCGCCGGCTCGCTCGCGCAAGCCTTGCTAAACGGCGCGCTGCCGAAGCTGGTCGAGACCACATTGTCCGAAGCTCTGGTGCTCGGCCTCCTCAAGCAGGGCGTCGCCAAATATCTCGCGATCTTCGGCCACGGCTCGACCGATCTCGGCGATGTGCTGCGCATCTACGAGGAGGAGGGCGTCACCCGCACCTTCAATTTCCGCAACGAGGTCGAGATGGCGCATGCGGCGACCGCGCTGCGCTGGCAATATGGCGAGACACCTGCGGTCGTGACCTCGATCGGGCCGGGCGCGTTGCAGGCGCTGGCCGGCTCGCTCGCTGCGGCATCGAATGGCGTCGGCGTCTATCACATCTATGGTGACGAGACGACCTTCGGCGAAGGCTACAACATGCAGCAGGTGCCGAAGGAGGAGCAGGGCCTGTTCGGCCGCATGACCGCGCTGATGGGCGGCTCCTATGTGCTGCACACGCCGGAAGCGTTGCGCGATGCGTTGCGCCGCGGTTCGCTCGCGGTCAATCATCCGTATCGTGCCGGGCCGTTCTATCTGCTGTTGCCGCTCAACACCCAGCCGCAGCGCGTCACGGTCAACATTGCCGCGCTGCCCGACCGGCCCGACCTGCCGGTGCTCGCGACGGTAGATGACAAGGCTTACACCAAAGCGGCGCGGCAGATCGCATCGGCGAAAAGCGTTGTGATCAAGGCTGGCGGCGGCACCCGCGGACATGATGCGGCGGTGCGCCGGCTGGTGGAAATGAGCGGCGCCGCGGTCGTGCTGTCACCCGGCTCGACTGGCGTTCTGCCCGATGCGCATCCGCAGAACATGCATGTCGGCGGCTCGAAAGGTTCGATCAGCGGCAATTTCGCGATGGCTAATGCCGAGCTTGTCATCGTGATCGGCTCGCGTGCCGTGTGCCAGGCCGATTGCTCCGGCATCGGCTACAAATCCGCCAAGGCCGTCATCAACATCAATGGCGAATTCGCCGACGCGCTGCACTACAACCACACGATGGCCCTCGCGGGCGACATCGGCGCGGTGATCGAGCGGCTCTGCGTGCATCTCACCGGCGCCAGCGCCAGCAAGGCCGAGTGGCTCAAGGCTTGTGCCGCGAAGAAGGCGGAATGGACGGCGTTCAAGGCCACGCGGTTCGATGCGCCGCAGGCATTCGATCCGGTGTGGCAACGTGCCGTGCTGTATCAGCCGGCCGCGATCAAGGTAGTGGCGGATTTCGCGAAGGCGATCGGGGCGGCGAAGTTCTTCGATGCCGGCGACGTGCAGGCCAACGGCTTCCAGATCGTGGAGGACGATCGGACCGGCGACACCTTCACCGAGTCGGGCGCCTCATACATGGGCTTCGCGGTCAGCGGCCTGCTTGCGTCGGCGATGGCGGACCAGCCGCGCTACGGCATCGCCTTCACCGGCGACGGCTCCTTCATGATGAACCCGCAGGTGCTGATCGACGCGGTCGAACACAAGCTGCGCGGCATGATCGTGATCTTCGACAACCGCCGCATGGCTGCGATCACCGGGCTGCAGCTCGCGCAATACGGCAAGGACTTCCGCACCAATGATTCCGTGCCGGTCGATTACGTGCAGCTTGCGGGCGCGGTGCAGGGCGTGCTTGCGCTGCATGGCGGTTTCAGCGCGGACGACCTGCGCGCGGCGCTGAAGGAGGCGCAGGCGCACGACGGTCTCTCGGTCGTGCATGTGCCGGTCTATGCCGGGTCGGATGAATACGCCGGTCTCGGCGCGTTCGGGCAATGGAATGTCGGCAACTGGTGCGACGATGTTCAGCGCGAATGGACCGCGCAGGAGATTTGAACGCTTCTTACCTCTCCCCTTGGGGGAGAGGTCGGATCGCGTAGCGATCCGGGTGAGGGGTTGCTATCCACCTGAGGTCACCCCCTCACCCCAACCCTCTCCCCCAAAGGGGAGAGGGAGCAAACCGAGTTCGGTTCGCCCCGCTACAGCCTCACAGAGGCTTGCGAGCGCGCATTGTTCGTCATTGCGAGCGAGGCGAAGCAATCCGTCTTGACCATGGATTGCTTCGTCCTGCTTCGGCTTCGCCTTGCAGTCCTCGCTATGACCGAACTACACGTGCTTGTATTCGCGTGCGTGATAGACCAGCGCCTTCTCGGCGTTGGCGAGCCGGATCGCGGCGACTTCCCCGAAGTAGATGTCGTGGGTCGCGACCGATTTCATTTCCAGCACGCGGCAATCGAGAGCGGCGATCGCATTGGTGAGCACCGGCGCGCCGGTTTCGAGCGCGATCCAGTCGCCGCGCATGAAGCGCTCGCCCATGAACACGCCGGTGCGGCCGGCGAACACATTGGCGAGTTCTTCCTCGCTGGAGGCCAGCGTGTTGACGCAGAACACCTTGTTCTCGCGCATCACAGGTGTGATCTGGCTCTTGCGGTTGAGACAGACCAGCACGGTCGGCGGCGAATCCGAGACCGAGGCGACCGCGGTCGCGGTAAAGCCGGCGCGGCCGGCCGCACCGGCCGTGGTGATGATGTGAACCGCGGCGCCGAGCCGGCTCATCGCCTCGCGGAAGGTCGCGGTTTCCGCAAGCGGCGGCGCTCCCGCCGCCGTTGCTGCCGCAGCCTGATCGCGTTCCCAGACGCTGACCGGTGAATTGTCAATCCAGCTCATTCCAAAGCCCCAGAGCGGCAATGGCGATGGCACTGGAAGACCGATCCGGTCCCTCGCCTAAAGCCCTAGCAGCCGCTTTGTATTGCCGCCCACGATTTTGCCCACCGTAGCAGAATCGAAAGCCGGAATGGAAGCCACATGGCTGACCGGATCGTAGTCCGCCATGTCGAACGGATAATCGGTTCCCATCAACACATGATCGGCGCCGAACGTTTCAACCAGCGCCTTGAGCTGGCCTTCCGAAAACACCACGGTGTCAACGTAGATCTGGCGCAGATAGCTGGTCGGCGGTTTCGGCAGGTCTGCATGCGAATCCGAACGCGCGCCCCAGGCGTGATCGATACGGCCGTAATAGCCGCCCAGATAACCACCGCCATGCACCGCAAGGATTTTCAACTGCGGGTGGCGTTCGAGCACACCGTCGAAGATCAGATAATGGAGCGCGATGGTGGTCTCGAGCGGATTGCCGATGACGTTGTTGAAGTAGAAACGCTTCAGCCGCTCGCCGTGCGTGAAGCCATTCGGATGCAGAACGACCAGGAGGCCCAGTTCTTCGGCCTTCTTCCAGAACGGCGCGGCGACCGGATCGGACAATTCCTTGCCGTCGATATTGGTGAGGATCTGCACGCCCTTGAAGCCGAGCCCCGCGATCCGCTCCAGTTCCTTGGCGGCTTCATCGCCGTAAGGCAGCGGCACGGTACCGAACGGGATCAATCGGTCCGGCTGCCTTGCGCAATATTCGGCGAGACCGTCATTGACGAGCCGCGCCGCCTGCACGCCGGCCTCGACCGGCAGGGTGTAATAGCACTGGCCGGGCGGCGGCTTGATCACCTGCATGTCGATGCCCATGGCGTCGAGGTTGCGCAGCCGCCCCTCGAATTCGACGATGCGGGTCTTCATGTCCGCTTCCTGCTTGGCGTTGACCGCGGCGGTCTCCGCCGACTGGAACGAAGGCAGGCCGATGCCGGCCCGCGCATTCTGTTTGGCCACGAAGGCGCCGGCGGCCGGCACGGCGACGTGCGAATGCGCGTCGATCGTGACGCTCTGCGGCCTGATCTCGCGGCCGGGCTTGCCTTGCGTGCGCGCGGCCGTGGGTTCGTACTTGTTCCAGGGGGTCATGTGTTCAATTCCGTTTCAACACGTCATTCCGAGAAGCGCCCGAAGCGGCCGGACCCGTCATCCAGAGGCGCGAGCGTAGCGAGCCTCGAAGGATGAACGGCCACCGGTCGTGGCCGTCGCCCTTCGCGGGCCACCTTCGGTGGCCACCTTAGGGTGACGGAAACCTGTAGCATCAAAACACTCCGAGCTGCTGTGCGATCAGGTCATGATCGCCCTTCACCGCCGCCGCCGATCCGTCGAAGGCGATCCGCCCGGTATTGATGATCACGACGTCGTCCGCAAGGTCGAGGGTGAGCTTGATGTTCTGCTCGACCAGCACGATCGACTGTCCCTCAGCCTTGAGTTGCGCGATGGTGCGGCCGACCTCGGCGACAAGCTGCGGGGCGAGCCCCTCCGACGGCTCATCCATCAAGAGGACGCGGGGATTGCCCATCAGCGCGCGGGCGATCGCCAGCATCTGCTGCTCGCCGCCGGACAGCGAGCCGGCGAGTTGCGCCTGGCGTTCCTTCAGCCGCGGAAACACGGCGTAGACCCGCTCGAACGTCCATGCCGGACGATTGTCGGTCCGCTTGCGGCGTTGTTCGGCAACGCTGAGATTTTCGCGCACCGTGAGCGAGCGGAATACGCGGCGGCCCTGCGGCACGAGGCCGATGCCCTTGTGCGCGATGGTGTCGGGCGCAAGTCCGCCGATGTCCTCGCCGAACAGCCGGATCGACCCGCGCCTCGGCTTCAGGAAGCCCATGATCGCGGACATGCAGGTGGTCTTGCCGGCGCCGTTGCGGCCGAGCAGGCCGAGCAGACTGCCTTCGTTCAGCGTGAAGCTGACGCCATGCAGCACGTGGCTGTCGCCGTAAAAGGCGTCGACGTCGGAGATCGCCAGGGCTTCGGTCACAGGAGCCACCGGACTAGTCGCCAAGATAAACCTCCCGCGTGCGCGGATCGGCCACAACCTCCGTGCGGCTGCCTTCCACGATCACCTCGCCGTAATGCAGCAGCGTGATGCGCTCGGCGAATTCCAGCGCGGTATCCATGTCGTGTTCGATCATCACGATGGTGACGTCGCGCGGGATGGTCTTGAGCAGCGCGCTCAGCGTCTTGCGCTCTTCCTGCGACAGCCCCGCCAGTGGCTCGTCGAGCAGCAGGACCTTCGGCTTCTGCGCCAGCGCCATCGCGAATTCCAGACGCCGCCGTTCGCCGTAGGAGGTCTCGGCCACGATGCGGCCGGCGCTGCCGTCGAGCCCGACCTGCGCCAGCGCGGCATGCGCGGCCTCGTTCATCGCGGTGCGCGCCGACAGCACCGTCCAGGGATTCCAGCGCACCGGATCGAGGCCGAGCAGCGCCAGCTTGACGTTGTGCAGCAGCGTCTCGTTCGGGAACAGCGTCAGGATCTGATAGGTGCGGGCGAGGCCGAGATGCACGCGCTTCTCGGTCGGCATGCCGACGAGTTCATGGCCGAACAATTTCACCGAACCGGCATCGGCGGTGAGATCGCCGGTGATCAGGTTGAAGAGCGTGGTCTTGCCGGCGCCGTTCGGGCCGATGATCAGCCGCCGCTCGCCGGGCATGACGCTGAGCGAGACGTTGCGCGTCGCCGGCAGGCCGCCGAAGCGCTTGTTCAGTCCGTCGATGGCGAGTGCGGGCGTCATTCGGCAGGCTCCGCCGCGGCCGCGGGTGTCTTCGGCTTGTTGCGGTTGGCAAAGCGCAGCCACAGCGCGCGGAAGCCCGGAACGAGGCCGAGCGGCATGAAGATGATGACGGCGATGAAGATCGCGCCGAGCAGCGTATTCCAGCGCTCGACATAGGTCGACACCACGTTCTTGATGAGCGTGATGATGACGGCGCCGACGATCGGGCCGGTCAGCGAGGAGGCGCCGCCGAGAATCGACATCAGCAGGATTTCGGCGGATTGCTGCAGCGTCAGCGCATGCGGCGACAGGAAGACGTTGTAATAGACGAACATCAACCCGCCGACCGATCCCCAGAACCCGGCGATCACGAAGGTCAGCCACTGCACCATCCACACGTTATGGCCGAGCATGCGCATGCGGCGCGGTTGGTCGCGCGCGCCCATCAGGCTTGCGCCGAACGGCGACCGCGCGAAACGCCACATCCCGAACAGCGCCACCGCGAACACCACCAGGGTGAAATAATAGAACGAGGTCGCGGTGGTGATGTCGAAGCCGAACGGCCGCGGCCGCGCCGGCAGGCTGATGCCGTTGTCGCCGCCGGTGAGCGTATTGGCCCGATAGGCGATGCCCCAGACGATCTGGCCGAGCGCCAGCGTGATCATCAGGAAGCCGAGGCCGGGCGCCCGCAGCGACAGCATGCCGAAGATGCCCGCACTGATCGTGGACAGGATCAACGCGATGATCGCGGCAAGCAGCGGATTATAGCCCGCCACCGTCAGCACGATGCAGGTATAGCCGGCGACGCCGATATAGGCGGCGTGACCGAGCGACACCATGCCGCCGAAGCCGAGCATCAGATTGAGGCTGAGCGCCAGGATCGCGAAGATCAGGCACTGGCTCGCCATGTTGATGTAGAATTCGTGGGTGATGATGCGCGGCAGGGCGATCAGCAGAACGGCCGCGACGATCAGCGCGATGATGTTGCCGCGATTCATAGCTGCACCCGCCCGAACAGGCCTTGCGGCAGGAACACCAGCACCAGCACCATCGGCAGGAACAGCACGAAATAGGCGAGGTCGGGCACCAGCGCGATGCCGAAATTGTAGAGGAAGCCGACCACGAAGCTGCCGACAAAGGCGCCCAGCAGCGAGCCGGCGCCGCCGAGGATCACGACGATCAGCGCCAACGGCAGCATGTCGGCATCGAGGCCGGGATAGGCATTGAGGATCGGGCCGCCGAGCACGCCGCCGATGCCGGCCAGCGCCGCGCCGAGCAGGAACACCATGGTGAACAGCCGCCCGACCGGAATGCCGACCGCGCGCGCCATCTCCATGTCGTCGACGCCGGCGCGGATCATCGCGCCGATCCGCGTGCGCTCCATCAGGATATAGAGGCCGACCGCGGCGACCAGCGCGAGGCCCAGCACCACGAGCCGATAGGTCGGGAAGGCGAGCCCGAAGTATCGCAGCGGCGGCCGCAGTTCGGCCGGCGCCGGCAGCGGCATCGGATCGCCGGTCCAGATCAGCAGGCACAGGTCGGCGATGATGAACGACAGGCCGAGCGTGACCAGCACCTGGCCCTGCGCGTTGCCGGGCAATTGCCGCAGCACGAAGCGTTCGAGGATGATGCCGACGAGGCCGACGCCGAGCCCGGCGCCGATCGCGGCGATCCAGAAATTGAATTTCAGCGACAGCAGGGTGTAGCCGAAATAGGCGCCCAGCATGAAGAAGGCGCCGTGCGCGAGATTGGGAATGCGCATCAGCCCGAAGATCAGTGAAAAGCCGGACGAGAGCAGGAACAAAAGGCCGCCGAACGCGACCGAGTTCAGCGTTTGAATGATCCAGAATTGCATGCGTGAAGCGGTCCTCGCCCTGTCGCTCCCTCCCCCTGAAAGGGGGAGGGGTGGGGAGGGGGTCGATCGTGCGAGACTGTGATTGCTGACGACCCCCACCCCATTTCCTCAGCCTGGCTTCGGCAATCGACCTCCCCCTTTCAGGGGGAGGTGAAGGAGGCGATCAATTCTCCAGGTTCTTCGCCGGCGGGTAGTCGCGTGAATAAACCGGCTGCTTGAGGAATTCTTCCGGCTTGTAGGTCCAGAACTGGCTGACATCGGGGTAGGTCTTGACCACGGCGTTGACCAGCTTGCCGCCCTGGCGCTCGACCTTGCGGATATAGAGGTTGCCGACCACGTTGCCGTATTCGTCGAACCGCATCGGCCCGCGCAGCGATTCCTTCAGGTTGACGCCCTTCAGCGCCTTCATGAAGGCGTTCTTGTCCTCGACATTGCCCTTCACCTGCTTCAGGGCTTCTTCCAGCACTTCGCCGGAGAGATAGGTTTCGGCCGCATAGACGCCGGGATCGACCCGGTAGTCCTTCTGGATCGCGGCGACGAAGCGCTTGTTGATCGGATTGTCGAGCACAGCGGAATACCAGTTGCCGGTAATCGCGCCGAGCGCATCGTCGCCCATCTGCTGCAACAGCGACTCGTCCACCGGCGTGAAGCCGCCGAGAATCTGAGCGGTGTTGCCGTATTCGCGCAATTGCTTGATGAACTTGAAGCCGTTCGAGCCGGCATGGCCGGTATAGACGCCGTCGATATTGGGCTTGAGCTGCGAGATATACGTCGCGTAATCGGGCGCATTCAGCGGTGGCCACAGCTTCTGCACCACCTTGCCGCCGGCATCCTCGAAGGCGCGCTGGAAGCCCGCGACGTTCTCGTGACCGAACGCGAAGTCGTCCGCGATGCAGGCGACGCGCTTCAGCTTCAGTTCCTTCGCGGCATAGTCGCCGACCGGATGGCTCGGCTGCGCCGAGGTCGAGCTTGGCCGCACCAGCCAGGGATTGGCTCTGCGCTGCGTCATGTCCTCGGCGCCGGCGACGGTGAGGATCGGGGTCTGCGACGAGCGGATGTAATCGTCGATCGCCAGCGCTTCGAAGGCAGCCAGCGGACCGATCAGGCAATTGACCTTGAAGCGTTCGACCAGTTCCTGCGTCTTGGTGCGGGTCTGCGCCGGATTGCCGCCGGTATCGGCGGTGTGCAGCTCGACCTTGCGGCCGGCCAGCATGTTGTTGCGCTCGCGGAAGAACACCGTGAGGCCCTGTTCCATCTGGATGCCGCCGGAGGCCAGCGGTCCGGTCTTGACGGTGAGAAAGCCGACCTGGATCGGTGCGGCCTGTGCGACAGCCGCGGGAATTTTCAGCGCCTGCGTGCTGACACCCGCGGCGAGCGCGCCCTTGATGGCTGTGCGGCGAGAGACTTTCATCCGAACCTCCCTGTACGAACGTCCGCCGCATCTCCTGCTGGCGGAGCGTCCTATTTGCGTTTCCTCATGCGGCGCGACGCCTTTGGCGTCATTGCTTGCTGTGCCGTCGCAACGACTATAGCGCGCCTTTCGGGCTTTGCGTCCAGCGATCTTGTGATCGGACGTGCCCTGATTTTGATCGCGCCGGGATGACCCTGGCACCGGCGCATGGGCGTTGCGCTTTGCTTTTCATCATGTGAATGGCGCCGTCGCATGGCGTTCGAACACTTTGCTGCATTTCGACTCCGGCCACCCACGAACGCTGCAAGTGGGCAGCGCAGCCTGAAGCTTTTGCCAACCGCAATCCCGCCGCGCTAACATTCCGCAAATGTCCCTTCAGCGGAGCGGGAAAGTCAGCGCATGCGTGTCGGAGTGGCCGGACTCGGCAAGATGGGCGCCGCGATCGCCGCGCGGCTGATGGAATGCGGTCATGACGTGATCGTCTGGAACCGCTCGGCCGACAAGGCAAAGCCGCTGGCCGATGCCGGCGTCAAGGTCGCCGCATCGCCCGCAGATCTCGCCCCGCAGGCCGAAGCCATCGTCACCATTCTGACCGATGCCGCGGCGATCGATGCGGTGTATCACGGCCCGTCCGGTCTCTTGTCAGGTGACGTCACCGGCAAGCTGTTCGTCGAGATGAGCACGGTGCAGCCCGACACGGAAATCGCGCTGGCCGGCAAGGTGCGTGCGAAGGGCGCGGCCTTCGTCGAATGCCCGGTTGGCGGCACAACGGGGCCGGCCCGGCAGGGCAAGCTGTTCGGCTTTGCCGGCGGCAGCGACGCCGATGTGGCGCGCGCGAAACCGCTGCTCGACCAGATGTGCCGGCGCGTCGAACATGTCGGCAATGTCGGTGCGGGCGCCGGCATGAAACTCGCGATCAATCTGCCGCTGATGATCTACTGGCAGGCGCTGGGCGAGGCGCTGGCGATCAGCCGCCATCTCAATATCGAACCGCAGCGGCTCATGGATATCATCGCCGACACGTCGGGCGCATCGACCGCGGTGAAGAACCGCGGCGCAAACATCGCGGCCTGGCTGCGCGGCGGCGATTTCGGCGCGGTGACGTTCAATCTCGACGATGCGCGAAAGGACATCCGCACCATGATCGCGCAGGGGCAGGCGCTGGGCGTCGACCTGCCGCTGATCGAGCGCACGCTCGCCTGTTTCGACGAGGCGAGCGCGGCGGGTTATGGGCAGAGCGATGGCTCGGGAATGGCGGTGTATTGGGCCGGTCGCAAGAAGGCTTGAGGGTGCAGTTTGCTCGTCATTCCGGGACGGATTGAGGATGGAGTTCGTCGTCATTCCGGGACGCGCCTGAAAGGCGCGGACCCGGAATCCATACTCCCGGTGGTGGTTATGGATTCCGGGCTCGCGTGCTTCGCACGCGCCCCGGAATGACGACAAAGAAAGGCGAGGGGATAACAATGACCGCACTGACACTGGCGCAGGCCTCCACCGTTCTTGACGCCGCGCTGAAGACCGGACGGGAAAGGAGTTTCCAGCCGCTCTCGGTCGCCGTCCTCGATGCCGGCGGTCATCTCGTCGCGTTCAAGCGCGAGGACAGGTCCGGCATCCTGCGGTTCGATATTGCGTTCGGCAAGGCGTGGGGTGCGCTCGGCATGGGCTTCGGTTCGCGCACCTTGTTCGAGCGCGCCGAAAAGACGCCGATGTTCTTCACCACACTCGCCGCCGCGAGCGGCGGGCGTATCGTCACCAATCCGGGCGGCGTGCTGATCCGCGATGCCAACGGTGACATCATCGGCGCGGTCGGGATTTCGGGCGACACATCGGACAATGACGAGATCTGCGCGGTGGCCGGCATCGAGGCGGCCGGGTTGAAGGCCGATCCGGGCGGCGCGAGGAAGTGATTGTCGCTCGCTCTCACCGCGCGTTTTTCCCTCCCCCCGCGCAGCGGTGGGGAGGAGGCGAGCGCGCGGCTCTTTGTTCACCTCCCCCTGAAAGGGGGAGGTCGGCGCGCGAAGCGCGGCGGGTGGGGGTCGACTCCGCCACGATATGGCCCCGCCCCCCCCCCCCCCCCCCCCACTCCGCCACGATATGACCCCTCCCCGGACCGCTTCGCGGTCCGACCCTCCCCTTGCAGGGGAGGGTAAGTAAAAGGAGCGATGCGACATGCAATTCTTCTCCTTCTGGCGATCGCTCGCATCGTTCCGCGTGCGGATCGCGCTCAACATCAAGGGACTGTCGCCCGAGGTGATCGACGTCGACCTGATGAAAGGCCGGCAGCGCGAGGAGGCCTATCGCAAGGTCAACCCGCAGATGCTGTTGCCGGCGCTTGTGACCGACGACGGTGCGGTGCTGTTCCAGTCGATGGCGATCATGGAATATCTGGATGACGTGCACCCGCATCCCAATCTCATTCCGTCGGAGCCGCTGGCCCGCGCGCGGGTGCGCGGCCTTTCGGGGATCGTTGCGTCCGATGCGCATCCGCTGATTGTGCCGCGGGTGCGCGACTATCTGCAGAATGAACTGAAGGTCGACGACCCGGCCTTGCTGAAATGGATTCATCACTGGCTGGGCGCGGGGATGGCGGCGCTTGAGACCAATCTCGCCAACAGCAAAGACACCGGTACCTATTGCCAGGGCGACAGCGTGACCATGGCGGACATCTGTCTCGTCAGCCACGCCACCGGCTGTAACCTCTTCAAGTATGATCTCGCGCCTTATCCGACCGTGCGGCGCATCGTCGAGACCTGCATGAAGGAGGAGGCGTTCGCCAGCGCGCATCCGCTGAAGCAGCCCGGCGCACCGGCGGCGGTGTGATGGTCATGCGCGGGCATAGCCGTTCGAAGAACGGCGTCGCTTCGCTCGCCTATGACCCGCGTATCCATCGTCTTCGCTTGATGGATTCCGGGTCAAGCCCGGCAATGACACCGGCTATCTCAGCGCCGCATCGTCTCGCCCCCCAACAGCCCGGCCAGCCGTTTCCCTCTCTCTGCTCACTCTTTCTTCCCCTCTCCCGTTACGGGAGAGGGTGCCGAGCGAGCTTGCGAGCGAGGCGGGTGAGGGGGGGATCCCCGCATTGCATGAGGGCCCTCACCCGGCTCGCATCTTCGATGCTCGCCACCCA
>JAEWHY010000020.1 GCA_023387555.1 Pseudomonadota bacterium | reverse complement strand
ACGGCAGATATAAATGCGACCGGCAACGCGCGCGCCAACACGATCTGGGGCAATTCCGGCGACAACGTGATCAATGGTGCCGGCGGGGCGGATTCGATGAGAGGCAAGGGGGGTAACGACCTCTATTATGTCGACAACGCCGGGGACAAGGTGATTGAGAAAAAGGGCGAGGGCATTGACCACGTCATGTCGTCGGTCAGCTACAGTCTGGCCGGGCAATATATCGAAAGGCTGACGCTCACGGGCACGGCAGATATAAATGCGACCGGCAACGCGCGCGCCAACACGATCTGGGGCAATTCCGGCGACAACGTGATCAATGGTGCCGGCGGGGCGGACTCGATGAGAGGCAAGGGGGGTAACGACCTCTATTATGTCGACAACGTCCGCGACAAGGTGATCGAAGTAAAGGGCGAGGGCATCGACCACGTCATGTCGTCGGTCAGCTACAGCCTGGGCGGTCAAGATATCGAACTGCTGACGCTGACTGGCACGGCAGATATCAACGCGACTGGAAATTCCCTCGACAACACATTGATCGGCAACGATGGGAACAACGTCCTCTGCGGCCATACCGGCCTCGACACGCTTTACGGCAAGGCCGGCAACGACCGGTTTGTCTTCAAATCGGCGGCCGAGACGGGGGTGGGCGAGACCCGTGATGTGATACGGGACTTTGAGGATTACGGCGACGACGACATTATCGACCTCTCGGGATTTGCAGGCACCCTGACCTTCTCAAGCGCCGACAGCCTGAGCGGCGCCTTGAACGAGGTGATCGCGCGGCAGTTCGGCGATCATGTTCTGATTCAGATCAACACGACAGGAGGGGGCGGCGCGGACGCCGAAATCCTGCTCTACAACACACTGCGCAGCCAGATCAGCGAAAGCGATTTCATTCTGGTCTAAGCGAGCGCAAGACCAGGGCGTTCTTTCAGAGCATTCCTGCCAAGCAGGCTCTGCCGTTGAGCCCGCGTCGCTGGAACGGCGCGCGCGCCTCGCGGCGCACTTGCGCTAGGCGCGCTTCGCGCGCCGCGCCGCGATCCTCCACGGCAGCACCAGCAGCGGAAAGCTGAGAGCGGCGAGCCCCAGCACGATGATGGCCCGCTGCGGCCACGGCCCGAGCGCATCGATGAACGGCGGGATTTTCAGCGGCGGCGCCGGGTCGCCGATATAGGCATAATTCGCCCCGAGCCAGGCATTGGCCGCCGCCACCAGCACGACATAACCGGCGCTGAACAGATAGACCCGCGGCAGGTCGGCGAACAGCGGCCGATAGCTCAGCACCAGCAGATCGTAGGTCGCGCAGGCCAGCACGATGGCGTGCGCGGCGAAGAAGAACCAGAACACCGAGGTGGCCGGCCCCGCCACCAGCGCAGGCTGGATGAAGGCCTGCGCGGTCAGCGCGAAGGTCCAGAAATACAGCGTGGCGCGCATCAGCCGGTTGCCCGTGAGCAGGGCGATCGGCCCGATCAGCCCGCCGAGGTCGCAGATATGCAGCGGCAGTCCGGTGAGCCAGTCGATGCCCGAGGCGTGGAACCAGGCATTCTGGAACACCCAGAATGCGATGAAGCTCCAGGCGACGCCGCGGCGGAAGGCGGGTTCGGCGCCGCTCTTGCGCAGTCGCCGCGCCGCGACGATCAGCACCGCAATCGCGGCGAGGCAGACCAGCACCGACACCGCATGCAGCGGTGTGTAGGGCGTGAAGATCTCCCACGGTCCGGGCGGTGTCTGCGGCATTCTGGCTGTTCCCCCTCCGTCGTGCCGGGCCGTGCGTAGCGTAACGGCAAAGCGTGCCGGTGGGGAGATTGCCGTAACCCACCATTCTGTTAGCGGTGATAGCGCCGGTGGGTTACGGCGCTGCGCGCCTAACCCACCCTACGGGCCGCACTTGAAACGCGGTCATGCGCGGGCTTGAGCCGCGTGGCGGAGATCGGCGCGGTGAGGTCTATGCGCGCGCCAGCACCGCCCTGAAGGTGATTTCGATCAGCTGCGCCGGAAACGCAAGTCGCGATACGCCGATCAGATTGCTGGCGCACTGAGGCCGCAGCGTACCATAGGCCTCCTTGCGCACCTTGCCCGCGGCGGCGAACGCCGCATCGACGTCGAGGACATACAGCGTCTCCTCGACAACATCGTCCATCGTCGCGCCGAAGCGCGCCAGCAGATTGACGGCATTCGCATAGGTTTGCCGTATCTGCGGCTCCATCGTGGAGAAATCGGCGGGCTTGCCGGATGCGTCGAGCGCCGCGGGCGCAACGAGATTGCCCTTCTCGTCATGGCTGAGCTGGCCGGAGATATAGATGGTGTCGCCAAGCTTGATCGCCTGCGCGTAGCCGTAGGCCTCTTCCCACGGCACGCCGAAATAAGCGGTCTCCTTGCCATGCGCTGCGGTCGTGTTCGACATGTCCTGTTCCTGCTTCCTGACCGGCCGGGCTGACCGACCGGCTCGCTCCATGCGACGCGCATCTTCCCAAGATCACATGCCGGCATCAAACGGCATTTTGAGCCATAACCTGCGGTCATGTGCGGACTTGACCCGCGCATCCATCGCCTTCGCAAGATGGATGGCCGGGTCACGTCGCTGTGCGCCGGCCCGCCCATGACGATGATGAATGCGCACGCCGCGAGATCTTGCCGCGGCCGCGCATTCTTCGAGGCTCGCTGCGCTCGTACCTCAGGATGACGGATCGGAGGACTGGAATGCGCAGGTGCGCTTCGTCCCGCCTTTGCGATGCCTAGCGAGCGATGCGTTGTCCGGTATCCCTACTTCTGCGTCGCGATATACGCCGCGAGATCCTGCGCCTCGTTGCGGGTGAGCGTCATGGCCGGCATCGCCGGATGCGGAGCGAGCAATACGAACGCGAGCCGCTCACCGCTCAGATTGCCGCGTTGCGCCAGGGCCTGGAACGAGGGGACGCCGTCGACCGCCCGGGTCTGGTCCTTCGACACGATGTGGCACGAAGCGCACCAGCGCTGCGCCAGCGCTGCGCCGTTCTGCGGGTCGGCGCGCCGGAGCTTGTTTTCGGGTTGCTGCGCCAGCGCCGCGAACGGCACGGCGACGATAAGGAGCGCGGCGGAGAGACGGATGCGTGTCACGACGGTGCGGTCTCCAGCGTCCGGGTCCCCGCCTTCGCGAAGGACGCGCGGAACAGGACTATACAATGAAGTGCGGCAACAATGCGCGCTTTGCCGCAGATCAAAACGCCTGGTAGGTCCGCCCGTACTGCCCGCCGACTCGCCGGAAGCCATCCGCGGCCGGTGCGTAATTCTGCTGGATGTTGATTGCCTTGGCGTAGGAGCCCGCGGCCTTTTCCTTGTCGCCGAGCCGCTCGTAGGCGAGGCCGCGCGAGGTCCAGGCGGCGAAATTCTGCTCGTCGAGCTGCACCGCGTTGTCGAGATCGCTGGCCGCGGCCTTGAGGTCGCCGGCCGCCATGTAGGACAGCGCGCGGGCGAGATACGGATCGGCCTCGCGCGGCGCCAGCGTCGCCGCGGTGGAGAAATCGTCGATCGCGAACTGGTGCTGGCCCGAGCCCTGATAGAGCAGGCCGCGATTGTAATAGGCCTGCGCATTGTCTGGCTTGATGGCGATGGCGCGGTTGAAATCCTCCAGTGCCTTCAGCGCATCCTTCTTGTCGCGCCAGGCGAGGCCGCGGCCGAGATAGGCGGCGGCGTAATTCTCGTCGATGCGCAGCGCCGCGTCATAGTCCTTCAGCGCGGCGTCGGGCTGGCCGTTCTGCCGGTGCACCAGGCCGCGGTTGGCGTAGGCCTCGGCATATCTCGGATCGAGCTGGATCGCCTTGTTGAAGTCGAGCAGCGCTTCCTTGCGCCGGCCGGACGAAGCCAGCACTGTGCCGCGCATGTTGTAGGCCTGCGGGTCGTTGGGCTGCGACTGGATCACCTCGGTGAGCGAGGCGATGTTGGCGGGCGAGGCCGAATAGGTCGCCTCGGGCGCCAGCGCGCCATGCTCCAGCACCGTGGAACAGCCGGCGAGCACGAGGGCGGCCGCAAGGAACGCAAGACGACACGCAAGTCGGCCTGCGACTGGGCTGGCGACACCGGGAAAGCGGAAGGGGAGGGAAGCCGAAGTCCGCGTCATTGCATCGATCATAAGCGCAGACGCGTGGCGGTAAAGCGGCGGCCTGTAAAGGGCCGGGGGACAGCCTTATGCTCGAAAAAGCAAAAGCCCGAAAAAAGCAAAACCGCCGGAGCGCTCTCCGGCGGTTTCGCAAAATCCCCTCGTGCCAGAAGAGGCTTAGCTGCGGGCAGCGCCGCCGCTGAAGCCCGCACCGCCGCCGGGACGCGGCCCGCGGCCGTCACGGCCGGCGCCGGGCACCACCTTCGGCTTCATCGGCAGCAGGCCTTCGCGCTGCAGCTTCTTGCGTGCGAGCTTGCGCGCGCGGCGCACGGCTTCCGCCTTCTGGCGGGCCTTCTTCTCGGACGGCTTCTCGTAGTGGCCGCGAAGCTTCATTTCGCGGAAGATGCCCTCGCGCTGCATCTTCTTCTTGAGCGCCTTGAGAGCCTGATCGACGTTGTTGTCGCGGACAAGAACCTGCACGGATGATCCTTCTTCACGGATGCCGCCGCACCGGGCGGCCGGGGGCAGGACACGGAATTGTTGTTCGGGAACCATAAGGGCAGGATTGTCCGGCCCTTGGAGTCGGGCGGCCAATACCAGAACCGGGACCGAAAGTCCACACCGTGCGGCATAGTGTGAAGGGGCGCCAATTTGGCTTGCCCCTGCCGCCGTTCGTCGGGCATCCCTGACATCGGAATTGGCAATAGGGGGACCCCATGACTGGCTATGGTTGGACGGCTTTGGCCGCGTTTCTGGTGCTCGCTCCGGTGGCCGCCAATGCTCAGCAACAGCCTATTCCGTCACCGTTTTCCGATATGATGAAGGGCACTCCAGAGGAGGAGCGCGCCTGCGCCCCGGACTCGGCGAAATACTGCCAGCGATTCGAACCGGACCCGCTCCAGGTGCTCGGCTGCCTGCAGCAGAACCGGGCCCGGATCAGCAAGGCTTGCCAGCAGGTGCTCCGCAACCGCGGCGTTTAATACCGGAACGAGACCTCCCTTCGGCTCCCCCTCCTTCAGGGGAGCCGAAGGGAATCAATCCACCTGAACCCGCGTCACGTGGCCCATCTTGCGGCCGGGAACCGGATCGCCCTTGCCGTAAAGATGCAGCGAGGCGCCCGGAACCGTCAGCCAGCGGCCGTAATCGGCGGCCTCGGCGCCGATCAAATTCAGCATTTCGACGCGGCCGAGCCGTACCGGAACCGCCAGCGGCCAGCCGGCGATGGCGCGGATATGCTGCTCGAATTGCGACACGCTGCAGCCGTCGATGGTCCAGTGTCCGGAATTGTGGACGCGCGGGGCCACTTCGTTGACCAGCACGCGCGGTCCTTCGCCTGAGCGCAGCACGAACATTTCGACCGCCAGCACGCCGACATAATCGAAAGCCGTGGCGATGCGTTCGGCGATCCGGATCGCCTCGCCGGCGACCGCGTCGGGAATGGCGGCCGGCACGCGCGACACCTTGAGGATATGGTCGCGGTGCTCGTTCTCGGTGACGTCGAAGCTTTGCAGCGCGCCGTCGCGGCCGCGCGCGACCACGACCGAGACCTCGCGCTCGAACGGCACGAAGCCTTCCAGGATGCAGGGCGCGCCGTTGACGGCGCGCCAGGCGACGCCCGGATCGCCGGCGGGGTCGATCTTGTACTGGCCCTTGCCGTCATAGCCGAAGCGCCGGGTCTTCAGAATCGCCGGCAGGCCGACCTTACGCACCGCCTCGAACAGCTGCGGCGCATCGCCGACGGCGGCATAGGGGGCGGTGGCGATCCCGAGATTGTCGATGAATTCCTTCTCGATCAGCCGGTCCTGCGTGGTCGCGAGCACGCGCGGATCCGGCAGCACCGGCTTGCGCTGCGACAGGAAGGTCGCGGTCTGTGACGGCACATTCTCGAATTCATAGGTGATGACGTCGCAATCCGCGGCAAAGCGCGCCAGCGCATCCTGATCGTCATAGGCCGCGATTGTGCCGCGCTTGACCACCTCGAACGCGCAGGAATCCGGCTCCGGCGCATAGACGTGGCAGTTCAGCCCGATCCGGGAGGCGGCCTGCGCCAGCATGCGCGCGAGCTGGCCGCCGCCGAGAATGCCGATCGTCGCGCCGGGCGCGAGTGGGGTGTTGTCGCCCTTGATCATCGCAGCGTCGCTCACTTCGGCAGCGGTGTTGCGCTGATGGATTTTGGCCGCTTGGCGACGGCGGCGGTCTGGGCCTTGCGCAGGGCCGCCAGCCGCTTCGCCAGCGGCTTGTCGTGCAGCGCCAGCACGGCGGCCGCCAGCAGCGCCGCATTGACCGCGCCGGGCCGGCCGATGGCGAGCGTCCCGACGGGAATGCCGGCCGGCATCTGCACGATCGAGAGCAGCGAATCCTTGCCCTCGAGCGCGGTCACATTCATCGGCACGCCGAACACCGGCAGCGTGGTCATCGCCGCCGCCATGCCGGGCAGATGCGCGGCGCCGCCGGCGCCGGCCAGGATGATCTTGTGCTTCTTGTGCGCGGATTTGGCGAAGGCATAGAGCCGGTCCGGCGTGCGATGCGCGGAGACGATCAGCGCCTCATAGCCGACCTTCAGTTGGTCCAGGGTTTCGGCGGCATGCTGCATGGTCGCCCAGTCGGACTGGCTGCCCATGATGATGGCGACGGGCTTCTTTCCAGGAGATGATTTCGGCCGGGAGGCCATGGACGCGGTTCCTAAGCGAAAAGAAGCGGGTGACTATACGCGGGGGAGGCAGCGCGGCAAGCGAAGAAGCCATTCTGCGGGAGGTTTGCCTGCGCTTCGCGCCAGTGTCGTGACGGCCCTGCGGCCTATTGGCCCGCGGCGTGCCGTCCGACATGCGAGCGCCGCTGCGATGGGCGCTTGGGAGCGAGCCTAGGCGATGATGTCCGGCGTGAGCTGGTCCTCGATGAAGGAGATGCGGTCGCGCAGGATCAGCTTGCGCTTCTTCAGCCGCTGAACCTGGATCTGGTCGCGGCCAGGCGATTCGCTCAGCGCCTCGATCGCGACATCGAGGTCGCGGTGCTCCTGCTGCAGTCGCGCGAGTTCCGCGCGCAATGTGTTTTCGTCCTCGCCAATCATCCGATTTTTTTAAGAAAACCCCATCCAGTCTAGCAGTTGTCGAATACCACGCGCGCGTCCGGAACGTGTTGTGCCGTGTTGCGGGAACCCATTCAAGCCGGATGCAGAGAAACCGGCGAAAAACGGGGATTTGCGGCACCGCAACAACTCATGCTGTCGACTTGCCACAATCTGCATGTCAAACTGTTCAGGTTAGGACTCCACCCCACCCAGGAGGCCAATCCCCCATGTCCATCCAAGAGAATCTCGTTGAGCTCAAGGCCCGCCACCGGGAGCTTGAGAAGGAAATCGCTGATGCCCTCGCGCATCCGTCGACGGACGATACCAAGATTGCCGAGCTGAAGCGTCGCAAGCTGCAGCTGAAGGATGAAATCGCGCGTATGCAGGCGTCGGCCAGTATTCATTAGTCGCGCGATTCTCAGCTGACGTCTGATAGCGGCCGAGCCGCCGGCTCTCCGATGGGGAGACCGGCGGCCTTGTTTTTGTGGCGGGCGCGTCTGACATTGAGCCGTCTGACAAGAAGCTTCGGGGATTCGCCATGCGTCATGCAGAGCGCGCGCGCTCAAGACTGGTGTTGTCTGTCGTCACCGCGTTGACGGTGTTTGCTGGCGCAGGGATCGCGCCGGCGTCGGCCCAGGATTATCCGACGCGGCCGATCACGCTGATCGTGCCGTTCCCG
>JAEWHY010000527.1 GCA_023387555.1 Pseudomonadota bacterium | reverse complement strand
GTCCTGGAACCACCCAAAACCGTTGTTGATGAATCTCGCGCTGCCCGCGTCCGTGTTGTTGAAGAAGCTCGTCAGACCGTAATTGGTGATGCGGGTCATGCCGCTGGTATCGGCATTGACGACATCGAACGTCCCGAAGGAGCCCACTCTCACCCTGCCGACGATCGAGCCTTTGGCGGCGTCGTCGCCGAGTTGCAGCACACCGTCAGTGACCCTGGTGCCGCCGGTGTAGGTGTTGGTCCCGGAGAGAACCAGCGTGCCGGTACCGATCTTTTTCACACCGAAATCGCCGGTCGACGCAATGTCGCCCGCATAGGTACCGACGGAGCAGCAACCCTCGACCCTGATATTGAGATTGGCCTTCAGATCGGCCGCATTCGAGATCGTCACCCCGTCCTGGATGTCGAGGGTCGAACCCAGCACGGTGAAGGTGCCGGTGCCGAGCGCGTTGTTGTGACCGGCGCTGATGGTGCCGCCATTGATGGTGACGCCGCCGGAGAAGCTGTTGTTGCCGGTGAGTTCGAGCGTTCCGGCGCCGGTCTTCAGGAGCCCGCCGCTGCCGGACAGGATCTGCGACACCGCGAAGGTGTGCGTGGCCCGGACGATGTCGAACCCGCCGCCATGACTGCCGAGGTTGATGGCGCGTACGGTCGAGCCGAAAGTATGTCCGGTGACGCGCAGCATACCGCCATCCAACGTCAGCGCGCCGGCCGTGTCGCCGAGATTGGCCTCGGTGCCGACGCTGACAACGCCCTCGCGGACCGTGGTGCCGCCGCGATAGGTGTTGATGCCCGACAATGTCAGCGTGCCGGTGCCGACCTTGACCAGCGAACCGTCGCCTGCGCCACAGCCGCAATCGTTGGCAATCTCGCCCGAGACTTCGGTCGAGCGGTTGTTGCCGCCAACCGTGAGCGTGTTGCCGCCGCCGATGTAGTAGGTGCCCGCACCCTCGATCGAGCCGGCGCTGATCCGGCCATCGCCGGAGGGGCCGGAGCTTGCGGAGAAATCCACCACACCGCCCGCCCGGGTGATGAACCGTGCGTTGCCGCCATCGGCATTGCCTTCGAAGAAGGTTTCGGCACCAGATCTGGTGGTAATCGTGGCATTGCCAGCGGTGCTATTGCCCGAAAAAGACAGGCCACCAAACAGGCCTCCCCCCCGGTTTGTGATGATGGCGGCGCCGGCGGTGCTCGTGCCGCTAAAACTAAGATAGAGATTGTTGGTGATGGTCGCGTTTGCGGCACCGGAACCGTCGCCGAACGCAAGAAGACCATTGTTGGTGATCGCCGCCGTGCCTGCGCTGGAATTGTCGAAGAAGAAAGCAAAGTAGTTGTTGGTGATCCGGGCTGTGCCGGCATTGGTATCGTTGAAGAATCGCGTCCAACCGTTGTTGACGATGCGGGTGATGCCGCTGGTATCGGCATTGACGATACTGAAGGCAGCGAGGTCGTCGACCACCCTGACGGTGCCGACGATCGAGCCTTTGGCCGCGTCGTCGCCGAGTTGCAGCACACCCTCAGTGACCCTGGTGCCGCCGGTGTAAGTGTTGGTTCCCGAGAGGACCAACGTGCCGGCGCCGATCTTTTTCATGCCGAAATCGCCGGTCGACGAAATGTTGCCCGCATAGGTACCGACGGAACAGCAACCGTCGACGCTGATGTCGAGATTGGCCTTGAGATTGGCCGCATTCGAGATCGTGACGCCGTCCGCGATGTCGAGGGTCGAGCCGAGCACGGTGAAGGTGCCGGTGCCGAGCGCATTGTTGTGGCCTGCGCTGATGGTGCCGCCGTTGATGGTGACGCCGCCGGAGAATGTGTTGTTGCCGTTGAGGATGAGCGTGCCGTTGCCGGTCTTGGCGAGGCCACCGGTGCCACTCAGGATCTGCGACACCGCAAAACTGTGCGCCGCATCGGCGATATCGAAGCCGCCGCCACTGGCGCCCCAGTTGATCGCGCGCGCGGTCGAACCGAAGGTCGTGCCGGTGATCCGCAGCGTTCCGCCGTTGAAATTCAGCGCGCCGGCCGCGTCGCCCAGATTGGCGTCGCTGCCGACACTCAGCGTGCCGCCATTGATGGTGACGCCGCCGGAGAAAGTATTGTTGCCATTCAGGACCAGCGTCCCGGCGCCGGTCTTGGAGAGCCCGCCGGTGCCGCTCAGGATCTGCGACACCGCGAAGCTGTGCGCCGCATCGGCGATTTCGAAGCCGCCGCCATTGCTGCCCCAGTTGATCGTGCGCGCGGTCGAACCGAAGGTCGTGCCGGTGATCCGCAGCGTTCCGCCGTTGAAGTTCAGCGCGCCGTCCGCGTGGCCGAGATTGGCGTCGCTGCCGACACTCAGCGTGCCGCCATTGAGATGGGTCCCGCCGCTGTAGGTATTCGCGCCGGTCAGCGTGATGGTGTTGCTGCCGGCCTTGGTGACGCTCCCGGTGCCGGTGATGATGCTGTCGACCGTCGTGTTCGCGACGGTGTTGTCCAGCGTCAGCGTGCCGGTGACGTCGATATTCCCGCTCAACCCGGCGGCTGCGGCGCCGAATGTGATGGCATTCGCCCCGCCGGTGAAGGTGACGGCATTGGCCTGCGCTCCGCCGCCGCCCGCCAGGCCGCCGGTGATGGTGCCATTGTTGAAGATGGTCAGGTTGGCGCCGACCACGCCAGCGCCGCCGGCGCCGGCCGCGCCGAAGGCTCCATGAAAGATGACGGCTGTCCCACCGGGACCACCGGCTCCCCCATTGCCGCCGTTGATCACGCCATTATTGGTCAGTGTGACGCCGCCGACGGTGACATTAACACCGATACCGCCGTCGCCGCCGGATCCACCACCGCCTGCAAACGCGTAAGTACCGTTGCCGCGGCCGCCCGCGCCGCCATTGCCGCCGCCTCCGCCAGTGATCGCGGCGTCGATGGTCAGATTCGTGCCGCCCGTGACGACGGCCCCATGACCGCCAGCACCACCACCTCCGCCGCCACCGCCATGAAAAGCGCTTATTGACGCCGATCCGCCGTTACCGCCCTTGCCGCCCGCCGTGCCTGCGACGGCAGCATTGATCGTTTCATCGGCATTCACGGTCTGGCCGTGTTGACCGCCATTGCCGCCGCCGCCCCCGCCGCCGCTGCTTCCCGAAGCAGTGGCACCGCCACCATTCAGCCCGGCCGTTCCGCCGGCGGTGCCCCCCGCCCCGGTCCCGCCGGTTCCGCCGGCGCCGCCTCCTGCGCCCCCGCCACCTCCGCCGCCTCCGCCGCCAACAGAACCACCATCACCACCATTGCCCCCGGGCTGGCCGTCGGCCCCACCGGCACCTCCAGGGACGAGCCCCCCAACGGCAGAGCCTCCGTTTCCGCCATCGGCCATGGCGGCGGTCGAAATCAGCGAGGCGATCAGCGCGCCGCCGGTCATCGGCGCGGCAGCGACAACGGTGAATCCGACCAGTGCGGTGCTTTCCAGGAGAAGCCGGCGCAGGTCCCGACTACCATTCCGTATGCGGAACGCGGGCCCGCCCGCGCTCGTGGCTGCAGGTTCGCCGGTCCGAGCCTTATGCCCGCGCGAGAACGACAGCGCGGCGGATCGTGCACCCGAACTAGCCAAGCGGCGCCCTCCCCCCAAAACAAGGGGTCGCCCCCCCTTGCGGTAACGGAGAGTGCCTGACCGAACGCTGCGCTGGAACTGCGCGAGCGCCACAACTCAAACTTTTAGGGCCGGTTGTGGCAAATTTTCCACAGCAACCCAGGCTGGAATTGCGTCCGGGCCGGACGTGGCGTGACGGGCCTCACTTCAGGCTCAGGATATAGGCCACGATGTCGTCCGCCTCGGTGCTCTTCAGGATGAAGTTCGGCATGTTGTCGTGGTTGGAGCGCAGGAACACGTTGAGCGACAGCGCCGTGGTCGCCGGGCGCTGCGCGACCGCGGCGAAGCCGGGAGCCCGCGCGACGCCGTAGACGATGTCAGGGCCGGTCGCGTGGCACTCCGAGCACCAGGCCTCGGCCAGCCGCCGTCCCTCGGCCACGTCGCCGATCGGCTGCGCCGCGGCGATCGACGCCAGGACAAGAGCCAAGATGACCGCCGGTGCTGCCGCATAAGCCATGCGTCGCCGCATCACATGTCTCCTCCGATCGCGCATGATTGCGACACAATGGCGGTCCCGGCCTTGATGCCGATCAACGCAACGCCATGCGCGCGCATGATCCTGCCCGCGGGAGGAAGGCACAATGAGCATTTCGGGCAAGACCGATCCGTCGGTCCGGGCGATCACCTTTGCCGATCTCGCGGAAGCCCTCGTCGCGGGCCTGCGCGACTTCCAGGCCGCGCCGCGTTACGGGATGCTGCTCGGCGCGATCTATTGCGCAGCCGGCATCGCCATCGTGCTTAGCGTCACCTCGCTCGGCATGAGCTATCTCGCCTATCCGCTCGCGGCGGGCTTTGCCCTGCTCGGGCCGTTCGTCGCGGTCGGCTTCTACGAGATCAGCCGCAAGCGCGAGGCCGGACAAACCGCACGCCTCGCCGATATCGTCGGCGTCATGACCAGCCGCGGCGAAATCGGCTGGATGGCCTTCGTGACGCTATTCATCTTCATCATGTGGATGTACCAGGCGCGCTTCCTGATGGCGCTGTTCTTCGGCCTGAACACCTCATTCACCTCGCTGACGCAGTTCCTCGCGGTGGTGCTGACCACCAACGAAGGCCTGCTGTTTCTCATGATCGGCAACATCATCGGCGCCGGCCTTGCGACGCTCTTGTTTTCGCTGACGGTGATTTCGTTTCCGCTGCTGCTCGACCGTGACGTCGATTGCGTGACCGCGATGGTCACCAGCGTCCGCGCCGTGGTCGCAAGCCCCGCCCCTCTGCTCGGCTGGGCGGCCGTGATCGTCGTCTTGCTGATCGTATCGTCGCTGCCGCTCTTCATCGGGCTGATCGTGGTGCTGCCGGTGCTAGGACATGCCTCCTGGCATCTCTATCGGCGCATCATCGTCCCGGTGCCGGCCGGCGCCAGCTGAGCCATCAGCTTCCGGAGCGAATGGCGCGCCAGCGGGCTTCGAAGCTGCCGTCTTCCACGGCCGGTGTCGGCCATCCGTCGGTCTTGGCGGGCTGCGCCGCTGCAGGATTCACCACGGACCGGGCACTGATGTTGCGGCCATCGGTGACAGCCTGCGGCGCGGACACTGCGGCCGCCGGCCTGACCGCCGCACGCACGGGCGGACTGGCAGGCTCGGTTACGGCAGCGTTCGACCGTCTTGCGGTCTCGGATACGGCGGCGTTCGACGCCGGCCAGTACAGCATCGACTTCGGGATCAGTGACTTGCCTTCGTACCAGCATTTGCGGCCGTCGATCAGGCGATAGAAATAATGCCCCTTCGATGCGGATGGCACTTGCGCGGAGCAGGCAATGCTTTGCGCACTGACCGGCAACGGAACAAGTATCGCGCAAGCCATCAAGGCCGCGCACAGGCACAACAACCGCTTCATATCCCCCTCCTCTTTCTGAGGACCCCCGTAGTCTGAATTTCGAGGAAAACGGGACCACCCAAGTGTGGTGCCGCCGTGAATGATCGGGGTCAAAACTTGGGTGAGGTGATGTCGCGATCGACCGCGCGTCGGTGCCAGAACACCCGGCCTGCCACAATGTCGGAAGAGAGCGCAGCATCGTACCGGCGCGGCTAACCGCGCGAATGCGCCCCCCGGTTGACCTGCATCAACGCCGTTCGCTGCGGCCTCGGCCCAAATGAGCGCAACGGTTCGTAAGCTGCATCAGGGAGAATGCCATGAAGGTCGAACAGATCCATCACGTCGCCTATCGCTGCAAGAATGCGAAGGAGACCGTCGCCTTCTACCAGAAGGTCCTCGGCATGGATTTCCTGATGGCGATGGCCGAAGACCGCGCGCCGTCAACCAAGGCGCCCGATCCCTACATGCACGTCTTCCTCGATGCCGGGAACGGCAACATCCTCGCCTTCTTCGAACTGCCGAAGTCGCCCCCGATGGGCCGCGATCCGAACACGCCGGACTGGGTCCAGCATATCGCCTTCCGCGTGAAGGATCGCGAGACCATGCTCGAAGCCAAGGCCAATGCCGAAGCGATGGGCTGCACCGTGGTCGGCCCGACCGACCATGCGGTGTTTCAGTCGATCTACTTCTTCGACCCGAGCGGCAACCGCTGCGAAGTCACCTACATGACGCCGAAGCCGGGCCAGCTCGAGGAACTGAAGAAGCTGGCGCCGGCGATGCTCGACGAATGGGATCGCACCAAGCAGCCGCCGCGTCAGGCGGCCTGGGTGCATCAGCAGGAGTTTGCGTAAGCGGCGCTTCGCGCAAGATCGCTCAATCGAGGCCGCTCAATCGAGACCGGCGAGCGCGGCGCGGCCGCGCTCGGTGAGCGTCACCGTCGAATGAAGATGGTTCGGCCGGATTCCGACAAGGCCGCTCCAGCAAAGCTTCTCGCCTTCGATGTTGTCACAGAAGACCTTCAGCGGAATCTCTCCAGTGAGGAGCTTCTCCAGCTGCGAAATCTGAAACGTGGTGAGCGGCATAACGACAAGTCCCTTGCAAAAACCCGTTTGACCTTTTGGTCGCTCGCGGGCTCCGGCCGGTTCAATCGTCGCCTCAGGGCAAATTTGAGGTAAAGGCGAGGAATTTCAGCCGCAATTACAGTTACCAAATCGTTAGTGACATTTATGCAAAGCCAGCGCGTTTTGCAGTGCGCGTGGCGTCACAACGTTAACTGTCATTCATCGAAATCCGGCCGCGCGGCTTTCCAGTAAGCCGTTCGTCACGCTTGCGGTCTATTGGATGCGCAGCGATTTCAGTCTTGGCTAGGTCATCCTATGAGTGCCCCGATCCCGGCGGATCAGGTTCATGCGTCGTCCGCGCTCCCGCGACGGCCGGCAGGCACTCACCGATCCGTCAACGTGAATGTGAGCGACGCGGCTGCCGGATTGATCGCGCTCGAATCTCTATCCGTTCCGGCCTGGGATGCGCTCGCCACGCGGGCCATCGAACCG
>JAEWHY010000499.1 GCA_023387555.1 Pseudomonadota bacterium | reverse complement strand
GTGTTGAACGCCCTACCAAGTCTTGTGATAGAATCCAGAAGAATCACAACATCTCGTTTGTGTTCCACCAGACGTTTGGCCTTTTCAATCACCATCTCCGACACCGCGACATGTCGGCTGGCCGGTTCGTCGAAGGTCGAGGAGATCACCTCGCCCTTCACCGAGCGCTGCATGTCGGTCACTTCTTCCGGCCGCTCGTCGATCAGCAGCACGATCAGATAGCATTCCGGATGGTTGGCGGTGATCGAATGCGCGATGTTCTGCAAGAGCACGGTCTTGCCGGTGCGCGGCGGCGCAACCACGAGGGCGCGCTGGCCCTTGCCGATCGGCGCCACGATATCGATCACGCGGGCCGACATATCCTTCTTGGTCGAATCGTCGTGCTCCATCTTCAGCCGCTCGTCGGGATAGAGCGGCGTCAGATTGTCGAAGTTGATCTTGTGGCGCGCCTTGTCCGGGTCCTCGAAGTTGATGGTCGAGACCTTGAGCAGCGCGAAGTAGCGTTCGCCTTCCTTCGGCGAGCGGATATGGCCTTCCACGGTGTCGCCGGTGCGCAGGCCGAACCGGCGAATCTGCGAGGGCGAAACGTAGATATCGTCGGGACCCGGCAGGTAATTCGCCTCGGGCGAGCGCAGGAATCCGAAGCCGTCGGAGAGCACCTCCACGACGCCTTCGCCAACGATGTCGATTTCCTTCTGCGCGAGCTGCTTGAGGATCGCGAACATCAGCTCCTGCTTGCGCAGCGTGCTGGCGTTTTCGATCTCCTGCTCTTCGGCGAAGGAGAGAAGCTCAACGGGGGTTTTAGTCTTAAGGTCTTGAAGCTTTACTTCCCGCATCGGGGGTAGTCCTTGGAATGATGATCACCGGCGCCAGACGAAAAAATCGAAACAGCGGCGGCGATTCAGGAGAGGATCCGCAGGTTTTTGCCGGAAGGGTCTTGCCGAAAGTCTTGATCTGACGGGCAGTTTTGGCTGACGGGCAATGCGCCCCGGCAGATGCTTGCACCTTACGGATCAACCGATGGCACTGACGGGCATCCGCCTGCGTTCGGGGGGATCGGTGGAAGATACGGACCGGCCGACGATTCCGCAAGAGGCGGTTCTGTGGCAACCCGCCGCCGGCTGTTGACATCAGAACGGCTTGAGCACCACCAGGATCACGATGAGGATCATGAGGACGGTCGGTACCTCGTTGAGATACCTGTAGAATTTCTGGCTGTGCCGGTTCTTGTCGTTGGCGAAATCGCGGGTCAGGCGGACGAACCAGCCGTGAATCCCGGACAGCGCCAGGACCAGCGCCAATTTTGCGTGCAGCCAGCCCGACTTAAAGAACCCGCCTTCCCAGGCGAGCCACAGGCCGAGGATCCAGGTGACGATCATCGCCGGATTGATGATCGCCTTGAGGAGCCGTCGCTCCATGACCTTGAAGGTCTCGGACTGCTTCGAGCCCGGCTCGGCCTCGCAATGATAAACGAACAGCCGCGGCAGATAGAGCATGCCCGCCATCCAGGCGATCACCGCGATGATGTGGAAGGATTTGAGCCAGAGGTACATCATGATTTCGTAAATCCGGTCCGCACGGGTGGATGCCGCGCCGCCCCTTTAGAAGGTCAGCCGTTTGCCCACAGCAAGCGGCGTCACAACCTGGTCGCCAAACGCATTGGCGAGTGCGGTCATCGCCCGCCAGCCGGTGCAATGACCCGCCGCAATGGTCTTCAGCCCGAACGGCTTCAGTGCGTCCACCGTATCAGGGATCAGCTTTTCCGTCGGACCCGACAGGTGAAGGCCACCCATGACCGTGTGCAGCGGGACATCGGGGAATTTGGAGCGCGCATCCTGCAGAACATTGATGACGCCAGCATGCGAGCAGGCGGTCAGGACCACGAGACCCTTGCCGGCAACATTGATGCCAACCCATCGCTCGTCGACGATCCACGGGTCTTCTTCCCAGCTCTGTCCGTCGAGGGAGCGCTGATAATGAAACGGCAATCCGGTCTCGAACGGCGTGACGCGCGGGATTTCGCCGCTCACATAGAACATGTCGTCCAGAAAGACCTGGGGTTGCGTAGTCGAAATCACGTCGGCACCGTATTCGGTCAGCGCGACGATGCTCGGGACATCTTCCATCGGCATCATCTCGCCGCTCGGTAGCTGCCGGGCCCGCGAACGGAACATGTTCGGATGAGCGTAGAACGGAACCGTACGTTGCCGGTCGCCACCGCATATCAGTTGGAGCGCGCGCAGCATTCCGCCGGCATGATCCCAGTGGCCGTGCGACAACACGATCGACTCGACCACCGACAGGTCGAAACCAAGCCGGTCGGCATTGCGAGCGAAGGTATCGGCCTCGGGCCCTGTGTCGAACAAGACAGTATGCGTCTGCGAACCGCGCTGCGCGGTGATCAGGCATGACAGTCCGTGGTTGGCACAGCACAGGCACCGGCCGGACAACACCCGCATTCCCTTGCGCTTGAGATAGGCGAACTCGGTTTCGACATGGCCCGGCACGCTCGACAGACTGTCGGTGGCATTGTCCACCAGGATGTGAATTTCAAGCTTGTCGACGGCCGTCAGCATCAGTTCACCAGAGTTGTCATTCGATCAGTCGCCGGCGATCAGTCGCCGGATTGCGTCGTTGCGCGGATCCGCCGCGGTCTTCGGGCCTGATATCTACCCGGCCTGATATCTACCCGGAATGGCGCACGCGTCTGATCATCTGCTCGACATGCGCGATCGGGGTCTGCGGCGTGATGCCGTGGCCGAGGTTGAAGATGAACGGCCGGTCCGAGAACGCCCGCATCACGTCGTCCACCGACCGGTCGAGCGCGTCGCCGCCGGCGATCAGCACCAGCGGGTCGAGATTGCCCTGAACCGGTTTCAAGGACTGCACCTTCTCGCGCGCAAAGGTCTTGTCGATCATCCAGTCGAGACCGACCGCGTCGACCGGTACCTCGGTGGCGTATTTCGCGAGCGATGCGCCGGCGCCGCGGGGAAATCCGATGATTTTCGCGTCGGGAACGGCATCGCGCACGGCCAAGACGATCCGCCGGGTCGGCGCAATCGACCAGCGGGCGAATTCCTCCGGCGGCAGCACGCCGGCCCAGGTGTCGAAAATCTGCACGGCGTCGACGCCGGCCTTGAGCTGGCGGATCAGATATTCGGCGGAGGCCTTGACCAGCGTGTTGATCAATTCGTCGAACGCCTCGGGATGCCGGTAGGCGAACAGCCGGGCCGGCGCCTGATCGGGCGTCCCGTGGCCAGCGATCATGTAGGTCGCGACAGTCCAGGGCGCGCCGCAAAATCCGAGAAACGTCACGTGCCCGGGAAGCTGCGGCTTCACCTGGCGGATGGTCTCGTAGACCGGATCGAGCAGGCCATGATCGACCTCGCGCCGGATCTCCTGGACGGTCCGCGGTTCGGTGATCGGTTCGAGTTTCGGTCCCTCGCCCACAACAAAATCGACCTTCCGGCCGAGGGCGTAAGGAATCACTAAGATATCGGAGAACAGAATGGCCCCATCGAAGTTGAACCGGCGGATCGGCTGCAGCGTCACTTCGGCGGCAAGTTGGGGATTGAAGCAGAGGTCCAGGAACGAACCGGCCTTTTCGCGCGTTGCGCGATACTCGGGGAGATAACGACCTGCCTGACGCATCATCCAGATCGGCGGAATCGCCTGTCGGTGACCGTTCAGCACATCGAGGAGGGGCTTGTTCACAACGGTACTCACCACCGGCATCCTTCCCTTAAGGAATCTAGAATCTTCTTTTCAGATTCTTTTACGCGGTTGATTTGACTCACGAATCTTCCGTGCAGAGTTACCCGTCACTTGCGCACAAATCCCCATTGTCCGCGCTGCGTTATTCACATTCGTCAACAGCGCCCAAGTGATTGAATCGCAAGGCTTGTCCGGCATCTATCCCGAACGGACGCCGCAGTCATTCGCATATCAACGGCAGCATCGGCAATTTCCCGGATTTAGTCCAACCGGGTGCCTGTGTGGAGGATTCCAGCACCTCCCGGCCAGCCTGCCTTGCGCTTTGGTCCCCTGCGTGGCCTTCTCCCCAGCATCGCACAATTCATCCCATGCATAGCCGCGTCCGGACCACGCCTTGCCGCATCGAAACCCGAGCTACTTCCATTTGCATCTGGTCTCCGATTCCACCGGAGAGACCCTGACCACGGTGGCGCACGCGGCGGCTGCGCAATACGCGAATATCTCGCCGATCGAGCATGTCTACCCGCTGATCCGGACGCAGAAGCAGCTCGACCGGGTGCTCAATGAGATCGAGGAAGCGCCGGGGATTGTCCTCTACACGCTGCTGGACGAGGAACTGATCGAGCGGCTGGAGAAGAAGTGCGAGGCCCTGAGCCTGCCGTGCCGTTCGATCCTCGGGCCCGTGCTGCGGGTGTTCCAGTCCTATCTCGGCGCCACCACGACGCCGCGGGTCGGCGCCCAGCACACCTTGAATGCCGAATATTTCAAGCGGATCGACGCGCTCAACTACACCATGCTGCATGACGACGGTCAGCATGTCGAAGACCTGGAACAGGCCGACGTCGTCCTTGTCGGGGTGTCGCGGACCTCGAAGACGCCGACTTCGATCTATCTGGCTAATCGCGGCGTGAAGACCGGCAATTATCCGCTGGTTCCGGGCGTCCCGGTGCCGCCGCAGCTCGAAGCCTTGACGAAGCCGCTGGTGGTGGGGTTATTCGCGAGCCCGGAGCGCATCGTGGCGATCCGGCAGAACAGGCTTTTGGGTTTGAAGGCGCACCACAACGAAGCGGCTTATATCGACCGGCAGGCGGTGGCGGACGAGATTAATTTCTCGCGCAAGCTCTGCGCCCGCCACAACTGGCCGTTGATCGACGTCTCGCGCCGTTCGATCGAAGAGACCGCCGCCGCCGTGCTCCAGCTGCTGAGCGAGCGCCGGCGGGGACCGGCTTTCTAGCGCGGCAAGGCATCAACGCGATGCAATTCTGGTCCGCTCCCGCGCCGCTGATCCTGGCCTCCAAGAGCCTCGCACGGCGCACCATGCTGAGCGCCGCCGGAATTCCGATCGAGATCGTCCATGCCTCGATCGACGAGCGCGCGATCGAACGCACGCTCGGCGAAGAACGCGATCCCGATGAACTCGCGCTGCTGCTGTCATGGGAAAAGGCCAGCGCGGTGTCGTTCAAGTCGCCGTCGCGCCTGGTGATCGGGGCCGATCAGACCCTCGCCATGGGCTCGGTGCGGTTCAACAAGCCCACAGACCTCGACGAGGCCCGCGAGCAGCTGCGGATGCTGCGGGGCCAGAGCCATACATTGCATTCGGCGGTGACGCTGGTGCAGGACGGTTCGGTCATGTTCAAGGTGGTCGACACCGCGCGGCTGCGCATGCGAAATTTTTCCGATCGCTTCCTCGAGGAATATCTCGAAGCGGCCGGACCCGCGGTGACGCAAAGCGTCGGCGGCTACCAGCTCGAGAAGCTCGGCGTGCATCTGTTCGAACGCGTCGAAGGCGATTACTTCACCATCCTCGGCATGCCGCTTTTGCCGCTGCTCGCGTTCCTGCGACAGCGGGAATACCTGAAGGAATAGATCGCGATCATGCGCGAACCGGCCATGATCGTTCTCGGACTGACCGGCTCGATCGGGATGGGCAAGTCCACGACCGCGAGACTGTTCGCGGAAGAGGGCGTGCCGGTTCACGATTCCGACGCCGCGGTGCATGCGCTGTACGAGGGCGATGCGGTCGCGCTGGTGGAAGCCGCGTTCCCCGGCACGACGCGCGACGGCAAGGTCGATCGCACGCTGCTGGCACAAGCGGTGGTCGGCAAGCCGGATGCGCTGAAGCGGCTGGAGAGCATCGTTCATCCGCTGGTCGAACGGGATCGCAATGACTTTCTCCGCGAAGCTCGCGCGGCCGGCGCAACGGTGGTCGTGCTCGACATTCCGTTGCTGTTCGAGATCGGTGGCGAGGACCTCGTCGACGCCATCGTCGTGGTGACGGGCACGGCGGAAATCCAGCGGCAGCGGGTGCTGGAGCGGCCCGGCATGACCGTGGAGAAATTCGAGGCGCTGCTCGCCAAGCAGATGCCGGATGCGGAAAAGCGCAGGCGCGCCGATTACATCGTGGATAGCGGCCATGGCATCGAGCCGGCCCGCGACCAGGTGCGCGAAATCCTCAGGAAGGTTGCTACAATGGCGCCGAAATCCTGATTCGACGCTGTTTCCGGACCAACCAGCCTTGCGCGAGATCGTCTTCGATACCGAAACCACGGGGCTTGACCCGGTGCAGGGGCACCGGCTGGTGGAGATCGGCTGCGTCGAACTGCTGGACCGGTTCCCGACCGGACGCACCTTTCACAAATACGTCAATCCCGAACGCGACATGCCGGTCGAAGCCTTCAATGTGCACGGCCTGTCGATCGAGTTCCTGAGGCAGCACGGCCTGTTCCACGAGATCGCCGACGAGTTTCTCGATTTCGTCGGCGACGCGCCGCTGGTCGCGCACAACGGCTATTTCGATCTGGCCTTCATCAATTCGGAACTGAGTCTGGCCAAGCGCGCGACCTTCGCCCGCGACCGCATCATCGATACGCTGATGCTGGCGCGGCGGAAACATCCGGGCGCCTCGAACAAGCTCGACGATCTTTGCCTGCGCTACAAGATCGACAACTCGAAGCGCACCAAGCACGGCGCCTTGCTCGACGCCGAATTGCTGGCCGAAGTCTATATCGAGCTGACCGATGCGCGGCAGACCTCGCTGACACTGGTCTCGACCGATACGCGATCGGTCATGGTCGGCGGCAAGGCGGCCAGCGCGCGCGCCCGCCCGGAGCCGCTCGCGCCGCGAATCAGCGAAGCGGAACGCGCGGCGCATGCCGCATTCATTGCGACGCTTGGCGAGAACGCCATCTGGCGCAGCTATCAGGCCTGAGCGGCCTCAGCGATGGCCGTGCGGCGCGCGGCGCGGAGTTTCGCCAGAAACTCCTTCTGAATGCCCGATTCCATCTTCGATATCTGGCCCGCCACCTCGAAGGACGAAAACGGCCGATCCGACGGCTTACGGAAAAATGCGGTGTGCTTTATGACCGACGGCGGCGTCAGAGCCCCCGCGTCGACAAGCACGTTGGCGAGCCGGTATGTCAGCAAGACCTTTCCAAGCAAACGGCGCTTCGCCATGCGGCCCCCTCGGGAGAGCCACTCGCGCTGCTCATCCGCAGACTTTGCCGCGAACTCCGCCAGTCGCTTTTCCCTCCGTGGGCCGATGGTGTCTGCATAATCGTCGATGACGATCCAACCGCCGGGCTCGACGAAGTCGTAGAAATAGCGGAGATCTCGGTCGACGTGACCGTCAATGTCGATGGCTAGAATGCCGACCCTGATATCCTTCGGAAACACCTTTGCCACCTCATCGGTGGTGCCGGGCCAGATCTTTATCAGCGAACGCACGCCATAGCGGTCGGCGTTCTTCTCAAACTCGGCGATGTTGAGCGCGACACAATCGTCCGGATTGGTGACCTTGTTGTAGCGGTGCGGCCTGTCGGCCAAGTTCTGAAAAAACTGGTCAATCGCGTGGACCGTGCCAGCTGACTTCGATTCTCGAAGTCCGAGCGCCAGGCTGATCGACGTGCCTCCCCGGCCGGTTCCAGCGTCGATGATATTCCCTGTGCTCGTATCACGGGCGATTTCGAAAAGGCGCCGGTAGACCTCCACCGGCATCAGACCGCGGGTCGAAGCTTTCAGATCAGCGAAGAACTCGGAGGGCAGGCCGGTCATTCCGTGCCTCGTCTCGTGCAAGCCCGAGCAATCCAGGATTGTATAGATTAGCCGGCGGCGTTCAGGAAACAAGGCTGACGGCAGCCTTGCCTGGCTGCGGTTTCGGCCGGCACCAACGGGGCCGATAGAGCGTTTTCGAGCGAAGTGGATACCGGTTCGCGTAAAGAAAACGCGTCAGCGCAAGACCCTAGAGGCTTTTCGCGATTCGAAGAAAAGCGAAAAGACTCTAGCGAAAGGGCCCGGCGAGACGCCGGGCCCTTTGCAAAATCAGTGACAGGTGGCCGATCGGCGATCAGCTTGCGGGCTGCTGTGCCGCGGCCTGCTCGGCGAGCTTCTGGCGGTAGAGGCCGACGAAATCCACCGGGTCGATGTAGAGCGGCGGGAAGCCGCCGTTGCGGACCGCCGAAGCGATGATCTCGCGCGCGAACGGGAACAGCAGCCGCGGGCATTCGATCATGAGC
>JAEWHY010000464.1 GCA_023387555.1 Pseudomonadota bacterium | reverse complement strand
CATGTCGACACCGAGATCAAGCAGACCGCCCGCGATCCGCAGCCGGACGCCGATGTCGAGCAGGGCGGTGAAACGATCGCGCCGAAGGGCGAAGTCACCGGCGAAGGCAAGCGCCCGCGCACACCTGCGGAACGGCTCAACCTGTCAGGCGCCTCGCGCGCGAAGCATCAGAAATGTCTCGCCAACGCGATCTATTTCGAGGCGCGCGGCGAGGTCGAGCGCGGACAGATGGCGGTGGCGCAGGTCGTGCTCAACCGCGCGTTCTCCGGCTATTATCCGGGCAATGTCTGTGACGTGGTCTATCAGAACGCGCACCGGCATCTGGCCTGCCAGTTCACCTTCGCCTGCGACAACCACAGGGACGTGGTGCGCGATCCGCCGCGCTGGGAGATGGCGGATCGCATTGCCTCCGATGCGCTCGACGGCAAGTTCTGGCTGCCGGAGATCGGCAAGGCGACGCATTATCACGCGACCTACGTCAATCCGTGGTGGGTGCGCACGATGACGAAGCACTCTCGGATCGGCGTCCACATCTTCTATCGTCCGACCCGCTGGGGCTCGCTCGACGCGATTCCGGTCTGGGGCGAACGCCTGGAAGTGACCGGCTCGATCAAGCGCGATGCTTCGCCCGCATCGAAGAGCGACGACAAGCGGGCCGACGCACAAGCCGCCACACCGCCGCGGCGCTCGATCTTCGATCCGGTCGAGCCGATCGAACTGCCGGGCGGCTGAGCGTCATCGGGGTGGCGTCCGTCGGACGCCGCGGAAGTCCTAGATCTCGATATCGAGCGCGACGTCGAGATTGGGCGCGGAATGAGTGATCGCGCCGGACGAGAGATAATCGACACCGGTCGCGGCGATCTCGGCTGCATTGTCATGCGTGATGCCGCCCGACGCCTCGATCACCAGCCGTCCGCCGACCAGTGCGACCGCTTCCTTCAGCATCGGTATCGTGAAGTTGTCGACCAGCAGCACGTCGGCGAGGCCGATATCGAGCACTTCCCGCAACTGATCGAGCGTATCGACCTCAATCTCGATCTTCACGAGATGTCCGACCACGAACTTGGCGCGTTCGAGCGCCGCGCGGATTCCGCCCGCGACCGCGATATGGTTGTCCTTGATCAGCACCGCGTCGTCGAGGCCGAAGCGGTGATTGTATCCGCCGCCGCAGCGCACCGCATATTTCTGCAGCGCGCGCAGCCCGGGCGTGGTCTTGCGGGTGCAGATGAGGCGCGCGTTGGTGCCCTGCAGCTTATCCACCAGCGACGCGGTTGCGGTCGCGATGCCGGACAGATGACCGGCGAAGTTGAGCGCGGTGCGCTCGGCGGCGAGCACAGCGCGCGCGTTGCCGGTGATCGTCATCAGGGCGGTCTTCTTGGCGACCGCGTCGCCGTCGCGGGCATGCGCGGCAATCTGCGCGTCCGGTGCGAGCCTGCGGATCACCGCCTCGACCAGTGGCAAACCAGCGATGCGGCCGGGCGCACGCGCGACCACGATGGCGCGCGCCTGCGCATCCTCCGGCACGGTCGCGACCGAAGTGACATCGCCGGCGCGGCCGAGGTCTTCGGCGAGCGCGCGCGTCACTGCGTCATCGATCTCGAGCGGCGAGATGAAGGCGTCGGGACAGTAGAGACTTTCCCTGCCTTTGCCTGCCAGCGGGGCGAGGGGAGCCGAGGGGCTCATCTTGTGCACGTTGCTCATCTGGGTCTCCCTCATCCGCTCGCAGTCGCTGGCCAATTTCTCTCCGCAGGCGGGGAGACGGACCAGGCCCTCAATTCTTCAGGTTGATCATGCGCTCCACCGAGCGGCGGGCCTTTTCCGCGATGACCGGGTCGATCACCACTTCCTCTTTCATGTAGACGAGGCTTTCGAGGATCTTCGGCAGCGTGATCCGCTTCATGTGCGGGCACAGATTGCACGGCCGCACGAATTCGACGTCCGGCAGTTCCGCCTGCACGTTGTCGGCCATCGAACATTCGGTGACCATGACCACGCGCTTCGGCTTCTTGTTGCGCACCCAGTCGATCATATGCGCGGTCGAACCGGTGAAGTCGGCCTCGGCGATGACGTCCGGGGGGCATTCCGGATGCGCGATGATCTGAAGATTGGGATCGCTGTCGCGATACATCCGCAATTCGTCGCCGGTGAAGCGCTCATGCACTTCGCAGGCGCCGGTCCAGGCGATGATCTTCACATCGGTCTGCGAGGCGACGTATTTCGCCAGATACTGGTCGGGCAGGAAGATGACCTTGTCGGTGCCGAGACTTTCGACGACCTGCAGCGCGTTTGAAGAGGTGCAGCAGATGTCGCTCTCCGCCTTCACCTCGGCCGAGGTGTTGACATAGACGACGACCGGCACGCCCGGGAAGCGCTCGCGCAACAGGCGCACGTCCTCGCCGGTGATGGCCTGCGCCAGCGAACAGCCCGCCCGCATGTCGGGAATGAGCACGGTCTTGTCGGGGCTGAGGATCTTCGAGGTCTCGGCCATGAAATGCACGCCGCCCTGCACGATCACGTCGGCTTTCACCTTGGCGGCTTCGCGCGCGAGCTGCAGCGAGTCGCCGACGAAATCGGCGACGCAATTGTAGATTTCCGGCGTCTGGTAGTTGTGCGCGAGGATCACCGCATTGCGCTCGCGCTTCAGGTCGTTGATCGCCTTCACATAGGGCGCGAAGACCGGCCATTCGACTGCGGGGATTACCGTCTTGATGCGCTCGTAGAGGTGGGCGGTCTCGCGCGCGACCTCCTCGTTCCACTCCAGCTTCGGCATGGGAAGCACGCCGAACTTGCGTGCGGCCGCAGTCGAGGCGACCGGAAGCGGCGCCGGCACCGGCGGAAGTCCGTTTGCAGGACCCTGCAATTCAAGGAGCGGCATATCGGGCCTCCCAAGTATTTCAGTTCGAGCTATATGCTCAACTTGAGCATATCTGGGTACGAAATATGCCGGCGCAAGGCGCCGGTTCTGGTCATTTGGTTCTATCGCCGGACCTTTATTCTCAATCCGAGCAAAACTAATATACCACCTTCGGCAGGGGCGCGCCAGCGTGAATTTCTGCGTGCGCGGAGGCGGCGTGCCCGCGGAGGGCGTGCGGCAGGGCAGGTGATTATGTTGTCCCTGCCGCCGTTCAAGAAGCGCCGAGGCGGCTGCGGCTGCACGCGCTCGGCGTCAACGGGTGAGCAAGAACTCAGCGCGGGCGGCGCGTCGCGGCCGGCACACCGCCGCGCATCTGCACCTGACACGCGGGCGTCAGCCTGCGCAGATTCCGCGACAGGCAATTCTCGATCAGGTGAACGATCGGGATGAACTCGGAGCAGAACCTGAACGCATCGCCTTCGCAGGCTTCGCGCTGGGCCGCCGTGCCCTGGGCAGCCGCTGGCGTTGCCGCCGCCGGCAACAGGGCGGCGCCGGCGAGGAGCAGAATTGCATAGGTCGTATGCCGATACGGCAATTTAACGTGTGACATGAAAGTCCCCCGGTCTCGATTGCTCCGAAGTGTACAAGATTCGCGGTTAAATCCTCCAGCAGCGCGATGACCGGTCGTGACCCATGTGGGCCGTGTATCGGACCCATCACCAAGTTTCGCTAGGGCCGCGGCGAGCGCCAGCCTATTTTCCCGTCGCGCCGCGCTGATATTGCCTGGCTTTACGCGCCTGCCGGAAAGGACGCCATGCCTGAGACATCATCTGCCACGCCCGGCGGCCGCATGTCGTGGCGTACGCCGCTGCTCGTCATCCTGGCAGGATGCGCGGTCTCCATGATTTCCTTCGGCCCGCGCTCGGCGATGGGTCTGTTCATGCAGCCGATCAGCGAAGCCAACGGCTGGGGCCGCGATGTCTTCGCGCTCGCATTCGCCGTGCAGAATCTTCTGTGGGGTGTCGGGCAGCCGATTGCCGGCGCCATCGCCGACCGTTTCGGCACGTTGCGGGTCTTGTGCGGCGGCGCTTTGCTTTACGCCATCGGCCTGGTGCTGATGACCTATTCCACGTCGCCGCTCACGCTGAACATCACCGTCGGCGTCGTCATCGGCTTCGGCCTGTCGGGATGCTCGTTCAATCTCGTGGTGGCGGCGCTTGGCAAGCTGGTGCCCGAGCATATGCGCTCGCTGGCGTTCGGCGCCGGCACCGCGGCCGGCTCGTTCGGGCAATTCCTGTTTGCGCCGCTCGGCGCGCTACTGATCCAGACCTACGGCTGGTCGGTTGCGCTGATCGCCTTTGCCGCCGCGGTGATGCTGGTGCTCCCGTTCTCGCTGCTGCTGGCGACGCGCCCGGTGAATGCCAAGGCCGCCACCGGCGCCGAGGCGCCGCAATCGCTGAAACACGCATTGTCGGAAGCCTTTGCGCACCGCTCCTACGTGTTGCTGGTGCTCGGCTTCTTCACCTGCGGCTTCCAGCTCGCCTTCATCACCGCGCATCTGCCCGCCTATCTGGTCGACCGTGGCCTGTCGGTGCAGGTCGGCGGCTGGGTGATCGCCACGATCGGGCTGTTCAACATCGTCGGCGCACTGGCCGCAGGCTGGGCCGGCAACCGGATGCCCAAGCGCTACATCCTGGCGTTCCTGTATTTCGCGCGCGCGGTGTCGATCGCGGTCTTCATCATGGTGCCGCTGTCGACCACCTCGGCGCTGCTGTTTGCGGTCTCGACCGGGCTGACCTGGCTCTCGACGGTGCCGCCGACCTCGGGACTGGTTGCGCTGATGTTCGGCACGCGCTGGCTTGCCATGCTGTTCGGCTTTGCCTTCTTCAGCCATCAGGTCGGCGGCTTCCTCGGCGTCCTGCTCGGCGGCATCGCCTTTGAGATGACCGGCTCGTATACTCCGGTCTGGATTCTCTCCATCGCCTTTGGCGTGGCATCGGCGATCATCAACCTGCCGATTGTGGAGGCGCCGGTGAAACGTCCTGCCAACGCTGTGCCTGCTGCGACCGGAGCCTGATCGTGAACGCGAGCATCAAGCGCGCCGCCTGGCAGTCGATCTCACTGGTCATCATTTGCGGATGCCTGATTTCCATGGTCGGGTTCGGGCCGCGCTCGACGGTCGGCTTTTTTCTCACGCCGATGTCGACGGCCAATGGCTGGAGCCGCGACGTGTTCGCACTCGCGATCGCGCTCCAGATGCTGCTCTGGGGCGCGATGCAGCCCTTCGTCGGCGCAATTGCCGACCGCTTCGGCCCGGTGCGGGTGCTCAGTGCCGGAGCCGTGCTCTATGCCATCGGCTTCGCCTGGATGGTGTTCGCCAAATCGCCGAACGAACTCTATCTCTCCGCCGGCGTAATGGTCGGCTTCGGGCTGGCCGGCGTGTCCTTCCCGGTCGTGATCGGAGCGTTCGGAAAATTGCTGCCCGCCGAATGGCGGGCGTTTTCATTCGGGGTCGCGACCGCCGCGAGTTCGTTCGGCCAGTTTCTGTTCTCGCCGCTCGCAGTGGCGCTCAATACGGCGTTCGACTGGCGGACGACGCTTCTGATCTTCGCTGGACTGGTCCTGCTGATCATCCCGATTTCGCTCGGGCTTGCGGTGCCGCCGTCAACCGAAACGGCGGCGCAGCGCGCAGCGCAGCAATCGGTCGGTGCGGCGTTTCGCGAGGCGCTCGGCCATCCGAGTTTCGTGCTGCTCGTGCTTGGCTATTTCAGCTGCGGCTTCCAGGTCTTCTTCGTGACCGTGCACCTGCCGGCTTATCTGGTCGATCGCGGTCTTTCGGCAGACCTCGGCGCATTCGTGATCGGCACCATCGGGCTGTTCAACATCATCGGTTCGATTGCGGCCGGCTATCTCTCGAACGTCATGCCGAAGCGCTACATTCTTGCGATCATCTACTTCATGCGCGCGGTGACGGTTGCCATTTTCCTGGCGCTGCCGGCCAGCGCCACGACCTCGATCGTGTTCGGCGCGGTAATGGGGCTGTTGTGGCTGTCGACCATCCCGCCGACCAACGCACTGGTCGCCGTGATGTTCGGCACCCGCTGGCTCTCCATGCTGGCCGGCTTCGCCTTCTTCAGCCATCAGGTCGGTGGCTTTCTCGGCGTCTGGCTCGGCGGCCTCTTGTTCGAACGGACCGGCTCCTACGATGCGGTCTGGTGGGTGTTCATCGCTCTCGGCATTCTGTCGGCGCTGGTGAATCTGCCGATCAAGGAACAGCCGGTGGCGCGGCCGGCCGTTGCGGCTGCATAACCTCGCAAAGCGGTCTATTGTCGCCGGGCGGGACGGCGCAGCGCGCCGGCCCCGCAAAGGCGGCGGCAAGCCTCGGGCATGTGTCTGAAGTCCGTTCCATTTCGCCATAGCCCGCAAGACTGGGGAGATACGCGTGCCGACATTCAAAGCCATCGTCATCGACAAGGCCGAGGCCGGCCAGAGCGTTGCGTTGAAGGACTTCGACGAGAACGACCTGATGGACGGCGACGTCACCGTCGGCGTCGAATATTCCACCATCAACTACAAGGATGGTCTGGCGATCACGGGCAAGGCGCCGGTGGTGCGCCGCTTCCCGATGATTGCCGGCGTCGATTTCGTCGGCACGGTCACTCAAAGCGCGCATCCGGACTGGAAGCCCGGCGACAAGGTGATCTGCAATGGCTGGGGGATGGGCGAAACGCATCTCGGTGCCTATGCGCAGATAGCGCGTGTCAAAGGCGCCTGGCTCGTCCGTCTTCCGCAGACCATGAGCGCGCGCGACGCCATGGCGATCGGCACCGCGGGCTATACCGCCATGCTGTCGGTGATGGCGCTGGAGCAGGCGGGCGTGACGCCGGACAAGGGTCCGGTGATCGTGACCGGCGCTGCCGGAGGCGTCGGCTCGGTCGCGGTCGCGATCCTGTCGAAGCTCGGATACGAGGTAGCGGCCTCGACCGGACGGCCGCAGGAAGCGGATTATCTGAAGGGGCTCGGCGCCTCCGACATCATCGAGCGCAAGGAGCTTTCCGGCCCGGCCAAGCCGTTGGCCAAGGAGCGGTTCGCGGGCGGCGTCGATTCGGTCGGCTCCACGACGCTCGCCAACGTCCTGTCGATGACGCGTTATGGTGGCGCCGTCGCGGCCTGCGGACTTGCCGGCGGTATGGACCTGCCGACCAGCGTCGCGCCGTTTATTTTGCGCGGAGTGTCGCTTTTGGGCATCGACTCCGTGATGTGTCCCATTGCGAAACGCATCGCGGCGTGGAAGCGGTTGGAAACCGGGCTGGACCGCCAGAAACTGGCCGCAATGATCACTGAAATTCCGCTTGAGGCGGTGATCGAGACGGCGCCGAGGATCGTCGAGGGCGGAGTGCGGGGCCGGATCGTGGTGAACGTCGGGTAACCGTCTTCAGGATTTCTCCACCAAGTTCGGGCACATTTACCGTCTGTTATGGTAAGAAGCGGGTTAAGAGCCTGCGGCTGAAACGGGGGTCCCGCATGTTGCGTACCGGTATCTTGATCGCTGCGTCGATCTTCACGGTCCTGCCCGCGCATGCGCAGCAGATGACCGCGCATGAAGCCCGGGCCTTCGTGGTCGGCAAGCTGTTCAGCTACCAGTGCTTCGAGGGTACGCGTGGCGCCGGCCGGATCATGAACAACGGTTCAGTCGCGGGCACCATCCAGTTCCGCGGCAACGGCTCCACTCGTTACGCGATGCTTCCGCAAGATACCATCCGCGTGGTCGGCGACCGTGTCTGCGCAACGGTCAAGGGATTGCCGTTCCAGCCTTGCTTCAACCTGATCCGGACGTCGCACAACAGCTTCCGTGGATCGGTCTCCGGCATGGGCTTCGCCTATTGCGATTTCGTCCGCCGCGACCGTCCGATGGTCGCGTCGGTCGAAACCCGCGGCCGTCCGGGCGCGCCGATGGAGTTGCACACAGGCTCCGTGCGGGCCGCATTCCCGAAGCCGATCGATAGCAACGACCCGGACGATGACACGCCGGCCGGCAAGCCTCCGGTGATAGCGCCGGTGGAAGCCAAGGCCGAAGTGAAGGCCCCAGAAGCCAAGGCGGCCGATATTGGCGCCGCTGCGGCAAAGCCGGCGGAGTCCAAGGCGATCGACAAGTCGGTCGATGTGTCCGCCTCTGCCGACGAGAAGCCGGACCTGCGACCGGCCAAGGACTGAGCGTCACGCGCGCCGGAGTTGGCTGCGCTGGAAACGATCTATCGCGCCGGAAAGATCATGCAGGTCGTGGTGGCATGCGCGTAGAGCTTGCCGCCTGAATCCTTGATGTCGCCTTCCGATGTCGCGACGGTGCGGCCGCGATGGATCACGCGGCCTTCCGCACGCACCACGCCGGTTTCCTTCGTCAGCGGTCGCACCAGGTTCACCTTGATTTCCAGCGTCGTGTAGGTCTCGCCCTTCGCCAGCGTCGTATGGATCGCGCAGGCCAGCGCGGAATCGAGCAGCGTCATGGCGAAGCCGCCGTGCACCGAGCCGATTGGATTATAGTGCCGGAATTGCGGTTCGCCGATGAACACCGCGCGGCCGGCATCGACCTCGCTCAATGTGAAGCCGAGCGTCTGTGCGATCGGCGGCGCGGGGTATTCGCCATTGATCAGTCCGCGCAGGAACGTCAGCCCGTCGTGCTGCAGCAGGGTTTCGGCCGGCACGACGCCGTAGGTCGTATCGTTCATCGGATTATCCGGTTGCCGGTGCGGGCGCGTCGTCGCGCGGCCGGGGCGGGAAGAGAAGGCGCTGATACAGCCAGCCGATGCCCATCAGCGTCAAGCCGAGGCAGATCAGCGACAGCGCACGGAAGACACCCTGAACCCCGGCGAGATCGTACAGGAACACCTTGGCGACCGTGAGCAGCACGACGGCGGCCGATGCGAAGCGCGCCGGCTGCGATCGCAGCACGATGCCCCCCAGCAGCAGGATAACGCCGAAGGCAAGCCACACCGCCGAATAGGCGTATTGCTCGGCGTCGCTGGCGGCAAAGCCCGCGATCTGCGGACCGTGGAAGATTCTGCGCACCTCGAGCGTGAGATAGGCCAGCGCCAGCACGATCGCCGTGACCGACGCGATCCGGTAGACGAAAGCCGGTCTCGCATCGCGCAACATGCGCGCCAGAATCGCCATCAGCACGGCGGGAACGCCGTAGCCGAGCAAAAGCGTATTGAGGAAGACGCCGCCGACCGGCTCGCCGGTGAAGACCGGATTGAAGTGGACGCCAAGGCCGATCAGCGCGCCGAGGAACGCCAGTGTGCCGATGATGCGTGCCGCGATGTCATGCACGATGCTGCCGGTGCGCGCGCGCACATGCTCAAGTCCGATGGTCATGGCGAGCAAGGCCGAGAGCTGCAGGCCGAGTTCGGCAAGGCTCGCTGACGGGCGATAGACGTCGCCATCGTTCATCAGGTGGCGGATCTGCAGCATCACGGTCAGCACGGTAAAGGTGATCGCGGCCGATTCCACGCTGCGCGAGGCCAGGTCGTCGCCGCGCCGGCGCAACAGCCGGCTGCCGACCCAGAACGCCAGCGCCGGCACGCCGTAACCCCACAGCAGCCAGTTCAGGATCGGGGTGGTGCCGACGTCGTCGCCGACAATGCGCGGGTCCCACAGGATGCGCCCGATCAGAAGCGCCACAAGCACGATGCAGAGTTGCCGCAGCATCGGCAGCGGCCGCTTGTCGGCGATGAAGGCGACGCCCGGCACCATCAGCGCCAGTGCGACCGTGAGCCAGCCGCGTTCCAGTGTGAAGGTGAGGGTCAGCGTCAGGCAGGCGACGGCGCCTGTTGCGAAGATCGCGGTGGCTGCGGCGCCGCCTGGCGCCAGCGTGCGACGGTTCAGCCATTCCGTGGCGGCGGCATAAAGGCCCGCCAGCAGCAGCGCGAGACCGGCGAATGGGATCGAGCGCACGAAGCCGGTGATGCCGTAATAGAGCGCGATCAGCACCAGGATCGGCGTCAGCACAGCAAGGCCAGCGAAGATCATGGCGGCGTAGGGATGACGCAGGCGGCCCTGCGCGAAATAGCCGGCGGCGCCGAACATCAGCGCGAGGCCGGCGCCGAACATCACATGTGCCCGCAGGCCTTCCAGTTTGGCGACCGGCGGCACCGATGAATACGGCCCTCCGGGCGATACCACCGTCACGAAATATTCCGACACCGACCAATGCCCGACCACAACAAGGCCGGCGAGTGCGGCAGCGCCGAGCGCCGGCGTTACCGTTTCGCTGCGCCATGCCGCTGCGATGGTCGCAGCGCACAGCACGAACAGCGTGAGCAGGCCCGGACCTGCGTGGCGATTGCCGATCACCAGCAGCAGGGCGCCCAGCAGATAGCAGGCGAGAATGCCGCTCGAGAGCAGGTCGATGCGTCCGCCCTGCGGATCGGGACCAAACAACAGGCCGCTGACGATCAGGGCCAGCGCGAGTGCGTACCCGGTCAGCAGATAGAAGATCTGCGGATAGAGTTCGCCGCCCGCGCCGAGCGGCATCAGCACCCAGATCAGCGCGAAGACCGCGGTGGCGATGGCGAGCCAGCGCCATAGCCTGGCGCGCGCCAGAAGGAAGGCCGCTGCGGTGACGACGGCGAGATAGAGATACAGCGCCCAGTAATTCGGCTGTGACGATCCGACCAGAGCGGGGGTCACAAAGGCGCCGATCAGGCCAAGCCCGGCAAGCGCGGGCCCATGCAGCAGCGCCGCCGCGAGCGTGCCTAAGGCCACCGCGCCGAGCAGCAGGAAAGCAAGGCCGGGCGGCAGAAAATTGTAGAGCGCGAAGGCCGTATAGATCACGGCATAGGCGACTGTGGTTCCGGCCGCGGTCAGGACGCTCGGAATATGCGCGGTGTTGAAGCGCGCAAAGCCGGCAAGGATCTCGCGCCGCCTCGCGTATTCGCCGAGCCCGACCAGCGCCAGCGCGAGCAGGCCGCCGAGCGCAACGCGCGCACCCGGTCCGATCAGCCCGGCCTCGATGCTGTAGCGCACCAGGAAAATGCCGCCGAGCGCGAGCGCGAGGCCGCCGATCCAGACCACCCATTGGGTGCCGAAGCGGCGTTCGAAATCGCCATAGGTGCGCGGTGTTTCGGCGCGCGGCGCGTCCGTCTCCGGTGGCGCGGTGGACGCGGCGGTGTCCGGGAGCGGCGCCGCGGGCTCTGGTCGCGCTTCAGCCGGTGTCGGGGCAGGGGCGGGTGTCGTTGCGGCAGGCTCGGCGGGCGTGACCTGCGGCCCGTCGGGAAGGGCGCCCGGCACAGCTTGAGGCGGCGCCTGTCTCAGGAGGGCTTCGAGCCGCCCGACCGCCGCTTCCAGCGCTGTCAGCCGCCTGCGCATCCGCACGACGAAAACCAGCAGCACGACCAGCGCAAGGAAGCCGATGAATTCCATGAGAATCGCCCAACCCGTTGCAGGCGGATTCTATCCTCGCGTCATCGGCCGTGGAACGGCGGCATGCCGGGTGTCCCGGCGGGCCCGAATTCAGCGTCTCACGCCGAGCCGGAGCCCGGGGGCGTGACGCTCCTGCATCACCTCGCGGCGGAAGCGGAACAGCGCAGCCGGCCGCCCGCCGGTCGCCGTGGCCATTTCGCCGGTCGGTTCGACCAGTTCGGTGCCCTCGACCAGGCGCCGGAAATTCTGCTTGTGCAGGTGACGGCCGGAAATCGCCTCCACGGTGCGCTGCAGGTCGGTCAGCGTGAATTCCGCCTTCATCAGTTCGAACACCACCGGGCGGTATTTCAGCTTGCCGCGCAGTCTTGCAATCGCGGTCGCGAGAATACGGCGATGGTCGGAGCGCATGGTTTCGCCGAGCGGACGGCGCACCTCGGCTACGCGGCCGTCGCGCCGCGCCTCGTCGACCAAACCCGCCTCGTAGAGGAGTTCGTAGCGCTCCAGCACTTTCTCCTCGTCCCAGGTCCTGCTCTCGCCGGACGCCGCGCCGCCGTCGCCAAAGCAGAGCCGCAGCCGTTCGTTGCGGCCGGGGACGCCGTGCGCCCATTTGGTCAGCGCCGGCAGGATTGCTTCGTCGATGATGGCGGGACGTCCGTTGCGCCAGTCTTCCCAGGGGAAAAACCGGTACCAGGGCTGGAAGCTCGCTCCGGCCTCGCGCAATCCTTCGACATTCTCCGGCACGCGGGTCAGCGCAAGATAGCCGACCGACACGACATGCGGATCGGTGTCGCCGGCCCGCGCATGGCGGCCGCGATCGCCGAACGTATAGAGCTGCTCGACATAACCGATCCGGAGCGCGGTCTGCGCCGCCACCCATTCGCGCAGCCCGATTTCGAACGTGCGATGCGATAACGGATCGAAGGCTCCGGACGGCAGCGCGGCAAGGTGATCCTTCTGCGCGGTTTCGCCGGCGACCAGAACCTGCGGCTCTTCGTCGGTAACGGCGACGATCGCGGTGGTCAGTCCGATCTCGATCGGTGTGAGGCGCGCCACGAAAGGCTTACTCGAGGTCGAGGCGGAACGGGTGCCCCTCGTAGGCAGCGAGGCCGGGTCCGATGGCGCGGATGGCATCTGTCATCCGCCCCTTGCGGCCAAGGATATCGTCGGCAAGGGCGACAAGGCGGCTGTTCGGCTGCGCGGTCGGGGAAAACGACCGGATCGCCCGCGCGATGCTGATCTCGTCGCGTTTCGGATTCAGCGCGCAGGCGGCGATGAAGGCGCCCGCGGTCGAGCGGCTGATGCCCGCATAGCAATGCACAACGATCGGTGCGGTGCGGTCCCAGCCGGTGACGAAGGCGATTAGCTTTTCGACATGCGCTTCGCACGGGTGAACGTAGCCATCCATCACGGTCACGATGTCGTCCATGTCGAGCAGGAGATGATTGGCCTCCTCGACCGAGGGCGGTCGCTGCACCATCGCGACGTCCTTCATCAGGGTCACGACGTGCTTGGCACCGGTCTCGGCGACGGTCGGATGCAGGCGGGCGAGCGAGCAGACGTGGATCATGTCACCACACGATGGCCAAGCCTGACCCGGCCATCCATCTTTGTTCAAGGATTGAGGCGCGGGTCATCGGCAAGCGAAGCAACGTTCGTCCTTCGGACAGCCATGCCGCGCAGGACGGCCGGGACGACGCCGAATCTTGCAGGCAATGTCTTACCACGCCGCTCCGGACAAAATAGTGTCAGCCGGCGAGCTTCGCAAACCGCTCCAGGTAGCGGGCCTCCGCGGTCTCGGCCGGCCAGGGCGTCAGGTAATCCTGCTCCAGGGCGGGCGACAGCTTTGGCGGCGCGCCGAAGAACTTGCGGGCTTCGGACTCCGAAAATCCAGCGAGCCGCGTGGCTTCGAGATGGGCGGCCGCCCGGTCTGCGGCCTTGATGGTCTTTTCCTGCGCCGTCGGGAGCTTGGGCGGCAGTCCGAACCGGACGTGGATCGCCGACAGAAGCCGCAGCTCCACCGCCTTGTAGGAATCCCCGATCACCGCCTTGAAGGGTGTGATCATGTCGCCGACCACATATTCCGGCGCATCGTGCAGCATGATGGCAAGCCGCAGCCTGTCATCGAGCGGACCCTGCTGGCGCGCGATGGTATCGACCAGAAGCGTATGCTGCGCGACCGAAAAGATATGCGCGCCGGTGGTCTGGCCGTTCCAGCGCGGCACCCGCGCGATGCCATGCGCGATATCCTCGATCTCGATATCGAGCGGGGAGGGGTCGAGCAGGTCGAGCCGGCGGCCGGACAGCATGCGCTGCCAGGCGCGGGGCTTGGCGAATGATCTGGTTTTGGTGGCGCGAGTGGTTGTCATGCGAGCGGGAGCCGCGAACTTTTCTTTCCCTCCCCCCGCGAAGCGGTGGGGAGGGTCGATCGACTGAGCCTTAAGCGCGTTTACGCGCGTCTTCGACGCGCTGTGGCGAAGGAGATCGGGGTGGGGGGTGGTTTGAAACCCGGGAGTGCTGACGCCCCCCACCCCCGACCCCTCCCCACCACTCGCTTCGCTCGCGGGGGGAGGGGAGAAGAATCCAGCACGTCGGGAGGCTGTTTTGCCTCACACTCATGTCGTCTTCCGCCCGAGCTTCGCGCAGGCCTCATGGCGGTGGCACGTCACCAGGTGATCGTTGACCATCCCGACCGCCTGCATGAACGCATAGACGATCGTCGGGCCGACGAACTTGAAGCCGCGTGAACTCAGTTCCTTGGAGATCGCGCGCGACAGCGGCGTTTCCGCCGGCACCGATTTCAGCGTCTTGAACGCATTGACCTGCGGCCGGCCGTCGAGATGGCCCCACAGCAGATTGGAGAAGCCGTTCTCCTTCTCCATGATGTCCAGATACGCGCGCGCCGACTTCACGGTGCCTTCGACCTTCAGCCGGTTGCGCACGATGCCGGCGTCCTGCATCAGCACTTCGACTTTGCGCGGCGTGTAGCGCGCGATCTTTTCCGGATTGAAATCGTCGAAGGCTTTGCGGAAATTGTCGCGCTTGCGCAGGATCGTGATCCACGACAGTCCGGCCTGGAAACCGTCGAGGATCAGCTTCTCGAACAGCGCGCGGTCGTCGTATTCAGGCACGCCCCATTCCTCGTCGTGATAGCTGACGTAAAGCGGGTCGTCCTTCGGCCACGGGCACCTTATGATCCCGTCCGCGTGCTTGATCGCGTTCATCAGGCTTTGGCGTCCTTGAGGAAATCGCCGACCGCGCCGTCGCGGATGCGCATCGGAATGCCGCCAGCGAGAAGCGGCACCCCGGCCGCCATCGCATCCGCGACCCGATCCACGCGCAGCATCGCGAGCCCGAGATTGCCGGACGACGAGCCCATGGTGCCGACATTCTTTTCGCCGGCCATCACGGGGCTGCCGTCTTCCGCCGCGTGCGCGTCGAATGCGACCGGCACGATGCGGTTGCGCGCCGTGCCGCGATGCTCCACCCGCGACACCACTTCCTGACCGATGAAGCAGCCCTTCTTGAAGTCGACGCCGCCGAGCTTGTCGAGATCGGCATCGTGCGGGAACACTTCGCCATAGATGAAGTCCACCCCGCCGCGCGGCACGCCAAGCGCAATGCGATGCGCCTCGTATTCGGATTGCGCCAGCAGCGCGGCGCCGAGATCCGCCGCGGCCTCGGCTGCGACTTCGGCCGGGACCAGGATGCGCTGGCCGAGCGCGGGCAGCCGCGGGTCGCGATAGGCGAGGCCGTATTCGGTGGAACCGTCTGCGTCCCATGCCGCGAGCACGGCCATGCCGTCGATCGGCGCGATCGTCACCTTGGCGCGCAGCTTGTAGAAATTGAGCTTCTGCGCCAGATCGGGAACCAGCGATTTCGGCGCGTCGATGAAAAAGCCGCCGCCGTCTTCGGCTGGCGCCTCGATCACCAGAAAGTCCGCGAGGATCTTGCCCTGCGGCGTCAGCAGCGCGGCGTAGCGCGCTTCGCCCGGCGTCAGCGTGTCGACATTGGCGGTAACAAGATTATGCAGGAAATGGCGTGCAGGTTCGCCTGTAACCCGCAGGACGCCACGATCGGTGAGCAGGGCCGCTTTCATTTTTTTCAATCGATTCCCGGTGCGCAATCGGCCATATCGGTCTTGCCAGAATTCCGGCTGGAACGTAAGGCGCTTGAAACTGGCTCTCAAGGCCACCATACCGGGCATGTCATGACCGAGACCTACGACACGATCTTTCGCGGCGGCAATGTGGTCAACCAGGACGGGGACTTGCCGCGCGACATCGGCGTGCGGCAGGGCCGGATCGCCGCCATCGGCGATCTGTCGCGGGCCTCGGCCGGTGAAATCGTCGATTGCCGGGGGCTTCACGTCCTGCCGGGCGTCATCGACACCCAGGTGCATTTCCGCGAGCCCGGCGGCACCCATAAGGAAGACCTGGAATCGGGGTCGCGCAGCGCGGTGATGGGCGGCGTCACGGCGGTGTTCGAAATGCCGAATACCGATCCGGTGACCGTCACGCCCGAAGCGCTCGCCGACAAGGTCAGGCGCGGGCATCATCGCATGCATTGCGACTACGCCTTCTTCGTCGGCGGCACTTACGACAATTACAAGGACCTGCCGGAGTGGGAGCGGTTGCCCGGCTGTTGCGGCGTCAAGGTCTTCATGGGTTCCTCCACCGGCTCGCTGCTGGTCGACAACGAGGAGGGGCTTCGCAACATCCTCAAGGTGATCCGCCGCCGCGCCTCGTTCCATGCCGAGGACGAGCCGCGCCTCAATGAGCGGAAGTCCCTGCGTGTCGAGGGCGATGCATCGTCGCATCCGGTCTGGCGCGATGCGGAAGCGGCGATGATCGCGACCGAACGGCTGGTGCGGGTGGCGCGCGAAACCGGCGCGCGCGTGCACGTGCTCCACGTCTCGACGGCGGAGGAGATGGCGTTCCTGAAGGACCACAAGGACGTGGCCTCGGTCGAGGTGACGCCGCATCATCTCACGCTGGAAGCCCCGGATTGCTACACCCGGCTCGGCACCCGCGCGCAGATGAATCCGCCGGTGCGCGACGCGTCACACAAGGCCGGGATCTGGTATGGCCTTGAGCAAGGTGTCGTCGACGTGCTCGGCTCCGATCACGCGCCGCATACGCTCGAGGAAAAGTCGAAGTCCTATCCGGCGACACCTTCGGGCATGACCGGCGTGCAGACCCTCGTCCCGATGATGCTCGATCACGTCAATGCGGGGCGGCTGTCGCTCTTGCGCTTCGTCGACCTGACGAGCGCGGGGCCGGCGCGGCTGTTCGGCATCGCAAGCAAGGGGCGCATCGCGGTCGGTTACGACGCCGATCTGACGGTCGTCGACATGAAGCGCAAAGAGACCATCACCAACGAATGGGTGGCCTCGAAGGCGGGCTGGACGCCGTATCACGACGTCACCGTCACCGGCTGGCCGGTCGGCACCGTGGTTCGCGGGCACCGCGTGATGTGGGAAAACCAGCTCGTGACGCCATCGCAGGGCGAGCGCGTGCGCTTTCTCGAGACGCTGTCGGCGTAATTTTTCCTCAACATGGAAGCCTCGGCATGACGCTTGCGGCTCGCCGCAGCCCTTGGCAACGACATCGTGCCGACAAGTCCGGAAGGCTTCCGCAGCCGGGTCGCGGAGGATGTCGCGAAATGGACGAAGGTCGTGGCCGACGCGAATATCCCGCGCGTCTGATCAGCATGATCAGGGGTTCCGGGCCTGCCGCAGCATGCGGCTCGCCCGGAATCAAAGTTCAGCGAAAGTCGTAAGGCTATTGCCGCGACAGATCGGCCGAAAACTCGCCGTTGCGGATGCGGGCGGGCAGGCCCTCGGCGAAGGCGGAGGCGGCTTCCTCGCCATAGGTCGAGACGAACTCGATCAGCGCCGCGAACAGGCAGGCCTGCGCCATGCAGTCGCCGTCGACGCCGTCAAGGCGCGCTTCGGCCCACGCCTCGTGCACATAGCTGAGCGCAACCTGCTTCTGCTCGTGATCAGCAATCGGCTCACGAGCCGCGTACATGCGCGTCAATGTCGTCATTGCAACCCAATCCTGCGCGTCGCCGCGCCCACCCCGAGAGCCAACACGTTAACATGCGTGTATGCAGGGCAAACCGTCGTCTTTAGGAAAGGTTAATGGTGGTATCCAATAGCCGCATTACGGCGGCGCCCTGTGGAAATCCCGGCGGGATTTGAGGCTAATTTGTGTAACGCGCCGTGATTTCACGGGCGATTTTCGTGCCTTCGTCGAGATAGCGGCGAATCGCCAGATCGGCGGCGTCGGTGCAGGTCCGATAGGTCTGCTGGAAGCCGTTGTAGCCCCGGTTGAAGCTGGCCATCAGCTTGGTCCGGCGCTCCGGCGCCTGCGCCTCGGCGTCGAGCAGGGCACGCATCTCGTCGCGCCATTTCTGGCCGTCCTTCGCGCCGCACAGGCCGCGCAGGTAATGCAGCGCGCCGAGAATTTCCGACAGCCGTTCAAGCTCGGTCTCGAACAGCGCGCCGCTGTCGATGGCGCGCGCAGGCGCGGCAAGCGACAGGCTGAGGACGGCGCACAGGATCAGGCGGCGGAACATGACGTGGCTCATATGCGCCGCGGATCAGGCGAGGGCAAGGTGGCAATGCAACGAGTAGATGCTCTTCTCCCCTCCCCCCGCGAAGCGGCGGGGAGGGGCGGGGGTGGGGGGCCTTTAAGCGACGATCGGCCCCCCCCCCCCCCCCCCGCGG
>JAEWHY010000397.1 GCA_023387555.1 Pseudomonadota bacterium | reverse complement strand
GTACAGCCGATGCCGACCGCGCCGACCCAGGCCTATCCGTCGTCGCCGCCGACCATCGTGCCAGGCGTGGCCGGGACCGGTGGTGTGCCCGCGATCGCACCGGGCCGGCCGGCCGGCCAGAATTTCCAGGACCGCGCGCAGCGCTGCATCATGTCCGGCACGTCGCAAGGCGTCGGCGCCGGCCAGATCGGCAGCTTCACCCGAAGCTGCGTCGGCCGGTAAGGGGCAGCCGAAGCGGCCGGCGGCTTACATCTCCTTCACCACCTGACCGTAGGCCAGGAGGCCGAACAGCGCGGTGCCGCCGATGATGTTGCCGGCGAGCACCGGCACCAAAAACTGCCCCAGCGTCGCCAGTGGCGAAAGTTCGCCGTTCACCATCAGCAGGAAAACTTCCATGCTGCCGGCGACGATGTGCGTCGATCCCGTCACGGCGATCAGATAGGTCATGGCCGTGATCAGCGCGACCTGCGAGCCTTCCGCCGCAGGCCTGATCCAGACCAGCGCCGCGATCAGAAAGCCGGCCGCGATGCCGCGGCACAGCCGCTCCATCCAGGTCAGCGCCATGACATGGCGGCCGAGGCTCAGCATCTGTTCGAGGTACTCCGGCGTCGTGACCGGCGTGAGGGTGCAGAACAGCGCCGCGAACAGCGTGCCAACGAGGTTTGCCGCCAGCACGATGCCCCACATCCTGAGCATGCGCACGACCATGGCCGGCCGCAGGTCCGAGATCACCGGCAGCACCGCGGTAATCGTGCTTTCGGTGAAGAGCTGCTGGCGCCCGAGGATGACGATCAGGAAGCCGAAGGCGTAGCCGAAGCTGGCAATCAGCGGTTTCCAGCCGGCGTCCGGCAAATGCTGCTGCAGGATCGCCTGCGCGAGAACCGAGAAGCTGATGCCGAGACCCGCGGCAACCCCCGACCACCACAGCGAGAAGGCCGGGCGATCCATCTCCTCGTCGCCGTGCTTGCGGACGATTTCGTAGATCACCGGCGTGCGCGGGGTCGACAATTCCTCGACGTCGCGGACTTCCTTTTCGGTGATGCCTTTCGCGGGTGCTGAACCGCTGCTGGCGGCGACGACCCGTGCCTTCTTGCCGGCCATGGCAATGCCCCGCGTCCTGAACCGGGCCCAGGGCCCGCACAGGAATGCGCCAGAGCGGATCGGGTTCCCGAACCGCCGGCCGTCCGGCTAGGCTTGGGCGACGCTTGCCGCGTCGAGCGCTTCTATGTCCTCAGCCGCCAGCCGCAGCGCCGGAGCCTCGAGGAGATCCGCCAGTTGCTCAAGGCTGGTGGCGCTGACGATCGGCGCGGTGATGCCCGTCTGAGTCAGCAGCCAGGCAAGGGCGACCTGCGCGGGGGTTGCGCCATGCCGGGCGGCAACGGCGTCGAGGGCACTGATAATGCGCAGGCCGCGCCGGGTGAGATATTTCGCGACCCCGCCGCCGCGTGCCGCGCTCTTCGACAGATCGTCCTTCGACCGGTATTTGCCCGACAGAAAGCCGCTCGCCAGCGCGTAATAGGGGATGACGCCGAGTTGCTCCTGTTCGCACAGCGCCTGGTAATCGTGCTCGAAACCGGCGCGGTCATACAGATTATAGAGCGGCTGCAGTGTCTCGTAGCGCGGGATGCCGAGCCTGCGGCTCACGGCCAGAGCTTCGCGCAGCCGCTCCGCGCTTATGTTCGAGGCGCCGATCGCGCGCACCTTGCCCTGCGTGACCAGCGTTGCGTAGGCCTGCAAGGTTTCTTCGACCGGCGTCTCGGGATCGTCGAAATGGGTCTGATAGAGGTCGATGAAATCGGTCTGCAGGCGGCGTAGCGACGCCTCGGCCGCGCGCACAATATAGTCGGCCTTGAGCGTCTTGCCGGCGCCCATGTCGCTGCCGACCTTGGTCGCGATCACCACATCGTGCCGTCCCCCGCGCGACTTCAGCCAACGCCCGATGATGGTCTCGGACTCGCCGCCCTGGTGTCCCGGCACCCAGCGTGAATAGGCGTCCGCGGTATCGATCGCGTTGAAATCTGCGTCGACAAAGGCATCGAGCAGCGTGAAGGAGGTTTTCTCGTCGGCGCTCCAGCCGAACACATTGCCGCCCAAGACAATCGGGGCGATGGCCAGATCGGTTCGGCCGAGTTTGCGCCGTGGCATGCCGTCCTCCTGACGAGAAGGCCAACACTCCGGTGGTGTCCGCGCCATGACAAGACGGCGCGATAGGGCAGCGATGCTGCCCGCGCCATGTCACCGCAGGCCGGCGTTGATCCGCTCGAGCGCCGCCGAGCCCGGGCACAGCTCCTTTTCGCCCAGCGCGTTGAGCGGCTTTGCTACCGTCTTCAGCGATGCATGAAGGTCCTGCGGATCGTCGGCGATGTAGAGCACGCCGGTGACGATCTGGCCCTCCGCAGCATGCCGCTGCAGGAACGCCATGGCCGCGGTGCGGTCGTGGATGTCGTAATCGGCGCCGAGCTTGCGCAGCGCCAGCGTCGAGCCGTCATGCTGCTCGACCAGCTGGACCGTGCCCTCCGCATAATCGACCGCGATCGGCGCACGCTGCGCGATCACGTCGAGCCTGTTCACCGCCTCGTTGTGCTCGCGCACGTAGTCGAAGCTCTTGGTCGAGCCGGCATGATTGTTGAAGGCGACGCACGGCGAGATCACGTCGAGGAAGGCTGCGCCCTTGTGTTCGATCGCGGCCTTGATGATCGGCACGAGCTGCTTCTTGTCGCCGGAGAAGGAGCGGGCGACGAAGGTCGCGCCGAGCTGCAGGGCCATCGCGGCAAGGTCGATCGAATTGTCGGTGTTGATCACGCCGCGCTTGGACTTCGAGCCGCGGTCGGCGGTGGCGGAGAACTGGCCCTTGGTCAGGCCGTACACGCCATTGTTCTCGACGATATAGACCATGTTGACGCCGCGACGCATCACATGCGCGAACTGGCCGAGTCCGATCGAGGCGGAATCGCCGTCGCCCGACACGCCGAGATAGATCAGATCGCGGTTGGCGAGATTGGCCCCGGTCAACACCGAGGGCATGCGGCCGTGCACGGAGTTGAAGCCGTGCGAATTGCCGAGGAAATAGGTCGGCGTCTTGGACGAGCAGCCGATTCCGGAAATCTTCGCGACCTTGTGCGGCTCGATCGACAGCTCGAAACAGGCCTCGATGATCGCCGCCGTGATCGAGTCATGCCCGCAGCCTGCGCACAGCGTCGAGATCGAGCCCTCGTAGTCGCGGTGGGTGTAGCCGAGATCGTTCTTCGGCAGCGCGGGGTGATGGAATTTCGGTTTCGCGAGATAGGTCATGACGTGATCCTCACGATGCCACCCGCATCGGCTTGACCCTCATGCGGTCGAGATGGTCGCCGATCGCGCCGGCGATGAAGCGCGCGGTGATCGGCGTGCCGTCGAAATGCAGGATCGGGATGAGCCGCACCGGGTCGATGCCGCATTCGTTGACGATCAGCGAACGCAGCTGCGCGTCGCGGTTCTGTTCGACCACGTAGACGAAATCGTGGTCGGCGACGAACGAGTTCACGCTCGAATGGAACGGGAAGCCGCGCACGCGCATGCGGTCGAGCTGGTGGCCGCGATTTTCCAGAAGCCCGATCGCCTCGTCCATCGCCGGTGATGTCGAGCCGAAATAGACCACGCCGTATTTCGTCTGCTTGCTCGCATTGGCGATCAGCGGCCGTGGCACGAGGTCCTTGGCGGTGTCGAACTTGCGCAGCAGCCGCTGCATGTTGTCGACATACGGCCCGCCTTCCTCGGTGTATCTCGCATAGCGGTCGCGCGAGGTGCCACGGGTGAAGAACGAGCCCTTGGTCGGATGCGTCCCGGGATAGGTGCGGAACGGGATGCCGTCGCCGTGCACGTCGAGATAGCGGCCGAAATCGGCGCCGGCCTCCAGTTCGGCATGCGTCATGACCTTGCCGCGATCGAATTGGCGCGTGTCGTCCCATTTGAAGGGCGCGCAAAGGCGCTGGTTCATGCCGATATCGAGATCGAGCATGACAAAGATCGGCGTCTGCAGCCGGTCGGCGAGGTCGAACGCGGCGGCGCCGAACTGGAACGCCTCGTTCGGGTCTTCGGGGAACAGCATCACATGCTTGGTGTCGCCATGCGAGGCATAGGCGCAGGAGATCAAATCGCATTGCTGCGTGCGTGTCGGCATGCCCGTGGAGGGGCCGGCGCGCTGGACGTTGAAGATCACCGCGGGGATTTCCGCGAAATACGCCAGCCCGATGAATTCCTGCATCAGCGAGATGCCGGGGCCGGACGTGGAGGTGAAGGCGCGCGCGCCGTTCCAGGACGCGCCGATCACCATGCCGATCGAAGCGAGTTCGTCCTCGGCCTGCACGATGGCGTATTTGGCTTCTCCAGTGTCCTTGTCGACCCGCAGCTTCGCGCAATGCCGGCTGAAGGCTTCGGCGAGCGAGGATGACGGCGTGATCGGATACCAGGCGCAGACCGTCGCGCCGCCATAGACTGCGCCGAGCGCCGCGGCCGCGTTGCCTTCGACGAAGATCTTGTCGCCAATCTTGTCGGCCTTTCGTACCCGCAGCCCGATCGGGCATTTCAGGTTGGTCAGCGCCCAGTCGCGGCCGAGATGCAGCGCGTGCACGTTCGGGCCGATCAGCTTGTCCTTGCCCTTGTATTGCTCGCCGATCAGGGTCTCGATCACCTGGGCGTCCATGTCGAGCAGAGCCGACAGCACGCCGAGATAGATGATGTTCTTGAACAGCTGGCGCTGCCGCGGATCGGAATATTCCTTGTTGCAGATCGCCGTCAGCGGCACGCCGATGACGTTGATGTCCTCGCGGAATTTCGAGGCGGGCAGGGGCTTGGTCGAGTCGTACAGGAGATAGCCTCCCGGCTCGATCATCGCGACGTCCTTGTCGAACGTTTGCGGGTTCATCGCGACCATGAAATCGACGCCGCCGCGCGCTCCGAGATGGCCATCCTCGGTGACCCGCACCTCGTACCAGGTCGGCAACCCTTGAATGTTCGAGGGAAAGATGTTGCGGGGCGAGACCGGCACGCCCATGCGCATGACCGCGCGCGCGAACATCTCGTTCGCACTCGCCGAGCCCGAACCGTTCACATTGGCGAAGCGAATGACAAAGTCATTTACGCTGCTGAGCGCTGCGCCTGGCATTCTCGATCACCTGCATGTGCCATTTCGATCAGGTATTTCTGCATGTCCCATGCGCCGGTCGGACAACGCTCGGCGCACAGCCCGCAATGCAGGCAGACGTCCTCGTCCTTCACCATCACACGGCCGGTCTTCAGCCCGCCCTGGACATACAGGTCCTGCGTCAGGTTGAGAGCCGGAGCCTCGAGCCGCTGCCGCAGATCGGCTTCCTCGCCGTTCTGGGTGAACGTGATGCAGTCCATCGGGCAGATATCGACGCAGGCGTCGCATTCGATGCAGAGCTGCGACGCGAACACCGTCTGGACGTCGCAGTTGAGGCAGCGGTGCGCCTCGCCGAGCGCAAGCTTGACGTCGTAGCCGAGTTCGACCTCGGCCTTGATGTCACGCAACGCGATCTGCTTTTCGCGATGCGGCACCCGGTATCGCTGGTCGAGCGTGATGTCGTTGTCATACGACCACTCGTGGATGCCCATCTTCTGGCTGACGACCTCCACATGCGGGAGCGGGCGCTCGGTAATGTCCTCGCCCGACAGCAACTTGTGGATCGACAGCGCGGCGTCGTGGCCGTGCGATACCGCCCAGATGATGTTCTTGGGTCCGAAGGCGGCGTCGCCGCCGAAGAAAACCTTCGGATGGGTCGAGGCGAACGTCTTTTCGTCTACGACCGGCATGTCCCATTTGTTGAACGCGATGCCGAGGTCGCGCTCGATCCACGGATAGGCATTCTCCTGGCCGACGGCGACCAGCACGTCATCGCAGGGGAAATGCTGGTCCGGCTCGCCGGACGGCACGAGATTGCGCCGGCCCTTCGCGTCATATTCCGCCTTCACCTTCTCGAAGGTGATGCCGGTGAGCTTGCCGTTCTCGTGGGTGAAGAACTTCGGCACCAGGAAATTGTGGATCGGAATGTCCTCGTGCATGGCGTCTTCCTTTTCCCAGGGAGACGCCTTCATCTCGTCGAAGCCGGACCGGACGACGACCTGCACGCTCTCGCCGCCGAGGCGGCGTGCCGAGCGGCAGCAATCCATCGCGGTGTTGCCGCCGCCGAGCACGATCACACGCTTGCCGATCTTGTCGACATGCCCGAACGCAATCGAGGACAGCCAGTCGATGCCGATATGGATGTTCTTGGCTGCTTCAGCGCGGCCGGGAATATCGAGGTCGCGGCCGCGCGGCGCGCCGGAGCCGACGAAGATCGCATCGAAATTGTCGTCGAGCAGCGCCTTCATCGAGGAGATGCGCTGGCCGCCGCGGAATTCGACGCCGAGGTCGAGGATGTAGCCGCATTCCTCGTCGATCACCGAATCCGGCAACCGGAATTTCGGGATCTGCGTGCGCATCATGCCGCCGGGCCGCGGATCGCCGTCGAACACCACGCATTCGTATCCGAGCGGCGCGAGGTCGCGTGCGACGGTGAGCGAGGCCGGGCCGCCGCCAACGAGCGCGACACGCTTGCCGTTCCGCACACGCGCCTTTTTCGGCATGCGCGCCGAGACGTCGTCCTTGTAGTCCGCTGCGACGCGCTTGAGCCGGCAGATCGCGACCGGGTCCTGCTCGACGCGGCCGCGCCGGCAGGCCGGCTCGCAGGGACGGTCGCAGGTGCGTCCGAGAATTCCCGGAAACACGTTCGACTTCCAGTTGATCATGTAGGCGTCGGAGTAACGCCCCTGCGCGATCAGCCGGATGTATTCGGGAACGGGCGTGTGCGCCGGACATGCCCACTGGCAGTCGACGACCTTATGGAAGTAATTGGGATCGGCAATGTCCGTCGGTTTCATCGACTCCTCGCGCCCGCGTCCCGGAGCCGATGAGCCCCTTCCGCCCCGGTGGGACCGGAGAGCCGAACACGGCAGGCTGGCATTTCTTTTTCCCTCATGGGCCGGATTGTGTTGCTCCGACTCCGCGCCTGACTTTAGTCAGTCCAGTTTAGAAAAGCCACACTCTGCTCTGGCATGCACACGCGCAACAGCGGGCTGATTTCACTTTTGCGGCGACCAATCCGCGCTTGTTTGGTGAAGGGTTTGGGGCGTTCGACGTGCTATCCGGCCTGCTCGCATCGGGATGACCGTCGGCGTTGTGCGTTGCACAAGAGCCTTTCATCCTCAGTGCTCCTCTGTGGGATATGACGCGCATGGAACCGCTCGTCTCGGCGATTCCATGCGTGTTGACCGGGGCAAGCGCCTACATCGGACGGTGCGGAACCGGCCTGACGGAATGCTGGGCTGGAGCCTTATGGGGCTGGCGCTTCATGTGCCGCGCCGCGGGCGTTTGAGGCGTGCCTTGTGGGTTTTGGGTTATGGGCCCGTAATTATAGATGTGCTCTGGAGTTGGATCGTAGTTCTGAGCGAGAGCACCCGTCGTTCCAAGGCCCAGCAGGACAGCCAGGGCCAGTGATGTATTTCTGAACATTGGAAGAATCCTCCGTCGACGTCGCCCTCTTGATACGGCTGCGTCGCTCCGGCGGCATTTTCCGGCGTCGGATCGCGGCTTTTGCCGATTATCATGCTAACTCACACCAAGGATTCGTCGTTCCTCCGCCGTTCCGGCGGCGCATGCGTGCCATTCACAAACCGGTGAGCAATGAAGCTGATTATCTTCGACTGCGACGGTACGCTCGTCGACAGCCAGAACATGATCTGTGCCGCGATGCAGCGCGCCTATGATGCTCACGCAATCGTGTGTCCGCCGCGCGAGGAGGTTCTGTCGATCGTCGGGCTTTCGCTCCGCGAGGCCTTCGACCGGCTGGCGCGGAGTGAAGCGGGTTTTCCATATGAAAGCATGATCGAGCAGTACAAGCAGGCGTTCTTCCATCTGCGTCATTCGGTCGAGCATCAGGAGCCGCTCTATCCGGGCGCGCGCGACGCCGTGCTCGCGCTGGCGGCGCGGGAGAACTGCCTGCTCGGGGTCGCAACCGGGAAGTCGCAGCGCGGGGTGCGCGCGATCCTGACCCATCACGATCTGCTGGTTCATTTCGCAACCATCAAGACCGCGGATGATGCGCCGTCCAAGCCTCATCCCGGCATGATCCTCGAGGCTATGCGGGAAGCGGGGGCCGAGCCGCAGGACACGATCATGATCGGCGATACGAGCTACGACATGGAAATGGCGCAAGCCGCGGGTGTCCACGCCATCGGCGTTGACTGGGGCTACCATCCCGTCGAAATCCTGGAGCGCAGCGGCGCGCGGGAAATCGTCTCGGACTTCCGGGAACTCGAGCGCCGGATCGAAGCTTTCATGGTAGCGCGGGACTAGGCGTGCCCGTGGGACGGACCTGTCTATGATGCGCGACATTTTCGAGGACATTTTCAAGGGCAATGCGCTCGACCCGATGGAGGCGGCGCGGCGCAATGTGCGCCCCACCTTGCGCAAGCGCTTTTACGAAAACGCAGGCGTGGCCGAGGAGGGAGGGTGCTTTGTGGTCACCCTCGACGGCAAGCCGGTGCGGACTCCGATGCGCCGGCCCCTTGCGGCGCCGACCCGCGATCTCGCCCAAGCCATTGCCGACGAATGGCAGGCCCAGACCGATGTGATCGATCCGACGCATATGCCGCTGACCCGGCTGGCCAATTCCATCATCGATGGTGTCGCCGACAAGCCTGCGGAGGTTCGCGAAGAGATCGTCAAATATCTCGGCTCGGACCTGCTGTTCTACCGGGCCGATGGCCCGGAGGGGCTGATCGAGCGGGAGGCGGCCGCCTGGAATCCGATCCTGCGCTGGGCCGCCGACGAGCTTGGCGCGCGCTTCATGATGCTCGAAGGCGTGGTTTTCGCTGCCCAGCCCGATGCAGCCATTGCAGCGGCATCGAGAGCGATCCCACCGGACGCCTGGCGTCTGGGTGCGGTCCATGCAGTGACCACGCTGACCGGTTCGGCGCTGCTGGCGCTTGCCCTTGCCGAGGGCTCGATCCCGATCGAGGACGCCTGGAAGGCCGGGCATGTCGACGAGGACTGGCAGATGGAGCAATGGGGCCGGGATACGCTGGCGATGGAACGGCGCGCGCATCGCGAAGCCGAAATGAAAGCGGCGGCGACAGTGCTGAGACACGCGCGCTGATCGCGCGGGGTTGGTCGCGCGAAGCTCTCAGCGCGTCGTGCAGCGTTGGCTTTTGCCGCTACGGGTCAGGGTCGCACCCTGGCCCTTGATCCAGAACTCGATCTGCTCATTGGCGTAGCGGCCGCCGTCCGCCGATACGACTTGCGGCAACACGAGCTTTTCGTCCGACCCGAGGAAGGTCAGCGTGGCGTGGCCATGTGCCGAAGCGGGCGGGGAGAATTGTACATCGATCCGAAGACCTCCGTCGCAGACATAGCGAGCCTCGATGGCGCGAGCCTCGGTGGCTTCTGCTTGGCTCGCTGCGGCGAGCGTGGCGAGGGCCAACAGGCATGCTGGCTTCATGAGGGCATCCATTGTCTTCTGAGGTGTTCTGAAAGTCTGGCCGCGCGACAATTCAAGTGCGCGCTTCCACAGGCCCGTCGGCCGGTTGGGGACTGGGGACGCACGGCGAGCCGGCGTCCCCAAGAGAAACGCAGCTATTGTCCTGTCGCCGTCGCGGCCCGGCCGGCTTCGTACAGGAACCACACCCGCTTTTCGGCCTCGTCGATGTAATTCTCCAGCAGGCTCGCGGTCGCCACGTCACCATGCTCGTCGCAGATCTCATGGACCTGCCGCATCGCCTTGATGCAGGTCTGGTTGTCCTCGCGCAGCTCCGCCAGCATGTCCTGCGCATCCACGTAGCCGGCGTCGTTGTCTGCGATCCGCTGGTGGCGGACGATGTCGCCGATTGATCGCAGCGTTGTCCCGCCGATCTTGCGCACCCGCTCGGCAATCTCGTCTGTCATGGCGAACAGCTGGTCACCATGCTCGTCGAACATCAGGTGGTAGTCGCGGAAGTTCGGACCGCTGACGTGCCAGTGGAAGTTCTTGGTCTTCATGTAAAGCGCGAAGGTGTCCGCCAGCAGCTCATTCAGCGCGCCGCTGATGTCCTTGGTGGCGTTGCTGCCGAGATCGGTCGGGGTGGCGAGGCGGGCTCTGGTCTTTTCGGCGCTCATGGGAGGTCTCCGGGGGTGGGACGACAGCCATACATAACAAGAGAAGTTGACAGCCGGTTGCACAGGAATGCCGCCCTATCCGGAAATTGATCGCGAACCGCTTCCGGCAGATTATCCCGGCCCGGAGCAATTTGTGCTAAGTCGTTCCGCTTTGGGGAGAATTCATGTTTTCGATGATTGTCCGCCTGTCGGGGCTGCTGGCCGTCTCGGCTGTCCTGATCGGACTGCATGTCACCGGAGCGGCCGCCCAGAACAGGCGGGCGCTGGTGATCGGGGCAGACGATTACCGTCATGTCGCGAAGCTGCAGAAGGCGGCGGGCGATGCCCGTGCGATGAAGCATGCCCTGGAGACGGTCGGGTTCGAGGTCGACCTGCTGATCGATCCGGACCGTGCCGCATTCAACGCCGGGATTACGGAGTTCACCCGCAAGCTAGGGCCGGGCGATGTGGCGCTGATCCATTATTCGGGACACGGGGTTGCGCTTGACGGCGAGAATTATCTGCTGCCGGTCGACGCGCCGCGCCCCGACCGGGTCGACAAGGAGGGGCTCAAGCACGAGGCCTTCGCGCTGATGCCCCTGATCGAGCGCGTCCGCGCGACCGGATCCAATGTGCAGATCGCCATTGTCGATGCCTGCCGCGACAACCCCTATGCGAAAAGCGGCACCCGCTCGATCGGCCGCGGCGGCGGACTGGTCGAGCCGTCGCGCCGGCCGGCCAAGGGGCAGGGCGGCTTCTTCATCCTGTTCTCCGCCGGCTTCGGGCAGACCGCGGCCGACCGCCTCGACGACAACGATCAGGAGCCGACTTCGGTTTATACCCGCACGCTGCTGCGCAAGATCACGGTGGAGGGGAAGCCGATCACCGATCTGGCGCGCGAGGTTCGGGAGGATGTCGAGGCGCTGGCTGCAACCGTGAACCACGAGCAGCGGCCGGCCTATTACGACGAACTCTCCGGCCCGAACTTCTATTTCGTGCCGCCGCGCTCCGGCGGCGTGGTCGCAGCCGCCCCGGCGCGGCCCGAGCCGCTTGTTTCGTCGCAGCCCGAGGCCAGTGCATCGCGCGTCCAGCCGCAGCCGGCCATCGCCCTGGGTCTGGCGCCGCTCCAGACGGCAGAGCCGGTGACACCGAGTTTCGATTGCCGGACCGACATCACGGCGGTGGAGCGCGCGATTTGCGGCGACCCCGGCTTGTCGGCACGCGACCGCGCGCTTGCGGAAACCTATTACCGGCTGGCCGACAGCCTGCCGCAGGCCGAGCGGCTTACGTTGCGCGACCGGCAGCGCGAATGGATCAGGCTGCGCAATGGCTGTGGCAGCCTCCTGCCGTGCCTTGCGAATGCCTACGATCACCGCATCGGGCAGTTGCTGGCGATGTCCGGGGGCGTGCCGCAGCGGATTGCCGTCGCCGCGACGCCGCAACGGACGGTCGACGCCCCGGTGAGCCCAAGCTTCGCCTGCAGCGGCAAGCTGTCCCGTGTCGAACGGGCGATCTGCGACGATCCCGCTCTCGCCGAGCGCGACCGCGACCTCGATGCGCTCTACCAGCGCGCCCGCGCCCGGCCAGGCGCGAAGCAAGCCCAGCGCGCCTGGATCAGGGGCCGCAACGCCTGCAAGGACACGGCTTGCATTGCGCGCGCCTATGACCGCCGGATCGGGGAATTGCGGGACGCCCTGCGATAGCACCATGAAAATCACCCTCGATCTGTCGAAACTCGTCGAAGACGGCAAGCTGACTGCGGTCGAAGCCGACCGTCTGAAGGCGCTAGCGGCGCGGGAGACCGGCCATCTCGGGCTCAATATCCTCACCGGCTTCGGGGTGATCGCGGCCAGCGCCGGCGCGGTGGCGATCCTCCTCACCGCGTTCCAGTTCACCGCGGCGTCGGCCGCCATCATCGGCGGATGCGTGTTCGTCCTCGGACTGGCGTTGCTGGGAGTGCGCGGCGACGTCGTCGGTCTCCTTTCGCAGACCCTGATTATCATCGGCGCGCTGACCGGAGCGGGGGGCCTGCTGATCCTCGACGCCGGCTCGCCGCGCGCCGCGTTGTTCGTCACCGCGGTGTTCGCCGGCACGGCGGTGCTCGCGCGCTCCAGCCTGATGGCGGCGCTGTCGGTGGTCTCGCTGGCGGGCTGTCTCGGGGCGCGCACCGGCTACGTGCACGCGATGTATTCGCTGTCGATCCAGGAGCCGACGCTCACCATCGTGATCTTCTCGGCGCTGGCGCTGGGTCTGTATCTGGTTTCGCTGCGGGTGCGCGCCGATTACGAGCGGATCGCGCTGGCGGCGGCGCGGACCGCGATCGTGCTGGTCAACTTCGGCTTCTGGATCGGCTCGCTCTGGGGCGACCGCTTCCGGCTGTGGCGCTACCTGTCGCAGAACGACGTGACCGGCGGCCCGAATTTCACCGCCCGCGGCGCGGTCATCCCGGACTGGGTGTTCTCGATCGTCTGGGCCATCGCGCTGGTCGCGGTCGGGGTCTGGGGCGTTAGGGCCGGGCGGCGCTGGGTGGTCAATGTCGCGGCCATATTCGGCGGCATCCATTTCTATACGCAATGGTTCTCGATCCTCGGCGCCAATGCGCTGTCGGTGCTGCTCGCCGGGGTGATCCTGATCGCGATTGCGATGGGCCTGCGGGCGTTCAACAGGACGGCCCTTAAGCCTCCCCCCGCGTAAGCGGTGGGGAGGGTCGATCGACTGAGCGTTAGCGAAGGAGATCGGGGCGGGGGGCTATACCGATTCTTGCGCAAGCATTCCCCCCACCCCCGACCCCTCCCCACCACTCGCTTCGCTCGCGGGGGGAGGGGAGCAACGCGTCCCGCGTGACGCCCGTTCGCGCGCCGTGCTATCCCTGACCGGCCGGTTTTCAGGCACGGGGCACCATGAAAGACGTCATTGAGAAACTCGACCTCCGCCGCAAGAACGCCAAGCTGGGCGGCGGGCAGACCCGCATCGACGCGCAGCACAAGCGCGGCAAGCTGACCGCGCGGGAGCGGATCGAACTCCTGCTCGACAAGGGCTCGTTCGAGGAATTCGACATGTTCGTGGAGCACCGCTCCAGCGACTTCGGCATGGAGAAGACCAAGGTGCCGGGCGACGGTGTCGTCACCGGCTGGGGCACCGTGAACGGGCGCACCGTGTTCCTGTTCTCCAAGGACTTCACCGTGTTCGGCGGCTCGCTCTCCGAGACCCACGCGCAGAAGATCGTGAAGGTGCAGGACATGGCGCTGAAGGCGAGGGCGCCGATCATCGGCCTGTTCGATGCCGGCGGCGCCCGCATCCAGGAGGGCGTGGCGGCGCTCGGCGGCTACGGCGAAGTCTTCAAGCGCAACGTGATCGCGTCCGGCGTGATCCCGCAGATTTCCGTCATCATGGGCCCGTGCGCCGGTGGCGATGTCTATTCGCCGGCGATGACCGACTTCATCTTCATGGTGAAGGACACGAGCTACATGTTCGTGACCGGTCCCGACGTCGTGAAGACCGTGACCAACGAGGTGGTGACGGCGGAAGAACTCGGTGGCGCCTCGGTGCATGCGACGAAGTCATCGGTCGCCGACGGCGCGTTCGAGAACGATGTCGAAGCCTTGCTCCAGATGCGCCGGCTGATCGATTTCCTGCCGTCGAACTGCACGTCCGGCGTGCCGGAATGGCCTTCGCTCGACGATGCCGACCGGGTCGATTTCTCGCTCGACACGCTGATCCCCGACAATCCGAACAAGCCATACGACATGAAGGAGCTGATCCTGAAAGTCGTCGACGAGAGCGACTTCTTCGAGATTCAGGAAGCGCATGCGAAGAACATCATCACAGGCTTCGGGCGCATCGACGGTCGCACGATCGGCTTCGTCGCCAACCAGCCGATGGTGCTCGCTGGCGTTCTGGACTCCGACGCATCGCGAAAGGCCGCGCGCTTTGTCCGTTTTTGTGATGCCTTCAATATCCCGATCGTGACCTTC
>JAEWHY010000430.1 GCA_023387555.1 Pseudomonadota bacterium | reverse complement strand
GGCCGGACCCGTGCAATGCGGCCGCGGGGCTCTTAGACCTATTCCACCTTGGTGGCGGCCTTCGGCTGGAAGACGTTGCGGATCGCGCCAAGCCGCCGCTCGACCTTGTATTCCAGAACCGGGATGTTGGGATTCCAGGCGACCGCCTCGTCGCAGACGACTTCGCTTCCGTCGCGCAACGTCCAGCTTTGGTTATCGATCCACCGGCGCCGGCACACATTGCCGTATTGCGGCACGAACAGGATGGTCCCGACCTGCAATTCCGCTGCGGTCGCGAGCGCAGACTGCAGATCCAGCGCCGCCGCGTGTGCGGCCTCTCGGGCCATGTGGCTCTGTACGCCGTAGCCGCTCAGCAGGGCCCCGAGCAGAAGCGCGACACTCGACGTGGCGATGACGCCATAGCGCCGCTCCCGGCGCCAGCCGTTCCGAGGTCGGCCTCGCTGCAGCGTCTTAGAGCCGCGTGTGCGCAGCGGTGGGCGGCTGGTGATCATGGTCTTGCATTAATGCAACGCCTTCCGTGTGAATTGCATAAAGCGCGGGGCGTGAATTTGCGTAGAATTGTCGTAGAAATGCTTCCTGCTGGCGAACTGGTTGCCAGGCGGGGGCGGCAAGACATGGGTTCAGGACATGCGTCCTCGGTCCGGGGACCGCCACCCTTTGTGCCTGCGCGAGGCTGTGCCCCGCGAGCGCCGCAAATTCGCCGTACGGAAGCTGATCGGGCTGGGGACGGACCATGAAATTTCGCACAGTCGCAATCGCTCTGACGGCCATGTTCGGGGTCGCGGTGATCGCTGCAATCGGGTTGCCGATCGCTCTCACGGCGTCGGTGTTCGGCCCGAGCGCGCCGGTGCCGTCGGATGCGGCGATGATGGCGCATTGGGAGAAGCATCGCGCGACGCTGGATCAGATCACGGACATGCTACGGCACGATCCGGCGCTGAACCGGCTGGGCCTGAACTGGAGCGACCCGGAAGATCCCGAACGGGCGCATGTCCCGGCCGCCCGCATCGCCGATTATCGCGACCTGATGCGGGAGGCCTCGATTATAAGCGTGAGCCGCGGGCATCGCTCGGTGCAGTTTCTGTTTTACGCAAGCGGTCTCTCGGTCAGCGGCTTCGGCAAGAGCTTCGTGCGCGGCGAGGCGTCGCGTTATGCCGAAATCGTTGATGGCGATCTGGACAAGGCCGCGGCTGGCCGCAGCAAGGAGTTGCTCCAGCGTCCGATCGCCGATGGCTGGTGGTTGCAGCGCGACGGCAGTTGAACATCGGGCCGGTTGCGGATCCGGCCTTGCGCCAGCGCAAGGCGCTTCGTCGGGGGGGCGTCGTATGATGCAAGTCTGAAGGCTTTTCAGCAGCGGGCGAGCGCGTCATGGCAGACATCACGATTATCGTCGGGCATCCGCAGCGCGATACCTATTGTGAAGCATTGGCGGACGCCTACCGCCGCGGCGCCGAGAGCGCCGGACACACGGTCCGCCTTTTCAGGCTGGCCGAGATGACATTCGATCCGATCCTGCATGGCGGTTATCGCGAAGAGCAGCCGCTCGAATCCGACCTGCAGGAGGCCTATGCTTCGCTCTCTGCAACCGATCACTGGGTCTTCGTCTTTCCGCTCTGGTGCGGCGACATGCCGGCGCTGCTGAAGGGCTTCTTCGAACGCATCCTGCAGCCCGACCTGATCAAGCGGCAGGGTACGGAGAATGCAATGAACTGGAAAATATTCGAGAAGAAGTCCGCCCGCATCATCATGACGATGGGGATGCCGGTCTCGATCTACCGGTTCTGGTATGGCCCGCACGCGCTGAAGCTGCTCAAGAACAACATCCTGAATTTCATCGGCGTCAAGCCGGTGCGCGAGACCCTGCTCGGCATGATCGCGGAATCCTCTAACGACAAGCGCCACCAATGGCTCAAACAAGCCGAAGCATTGGGACGGAAAGCCGAATAGCCGCGCCGGTCAGGTGCGTTCGCGGTCGTGCGGGATGTCGCGCGATGTCCACCAGTCGACAACGCGGTCCCCGGCGAGATAGCGTCCGACCGGACCAAAGTTCGCCCAGAAGCCGACGTTATAGCGGGTGCGTGGTCGCGGCGTCGTCCCGGCCTTGAACACGACCCGCGCGACCTTCTCCAGCGGCATGGTTCCGAAGGTTTTCGGGTCCAGAAAGTGCAGCATGTAGTCGCCGATATTGCGCTTGTAGATGCGATAGGGCGATTGCGGACCGGTGTCGGGAATGCTCGCGATCACCTTGTCGCGATAGGGCGACGCGAACGGGCCAGGCAACACGCTGACAAGGTCGACACCGAACGGCTTGACCTCCGGCCGCATTGCGTCGGCAATGGCTTCAACCGCGTATTTCGTCATGTGGTAGACGCCGCCGCCCTGTGCGGTCACGCGGCCGGCCAGCGACGAAATGTTGACGATGCGCCCGCGTCCCGCTCCGCGCATGCCCGGCATGACCAGTTGCGACATGCGCAGCAGGCCGAACACATTGGTTTCGAAGGCGCGGTGCAAAGCCTCCGGGGAAATCTCTTCGAGCGGTCCGTATTGGCCGTAGCCCGCATTGTTTACCAGCACGCCGATCGGGCCATGACGCCGCTCGATCTCGGCGACCGCAGCCTGCCGCGAGGCTTCATCGGTGACATCGAGCTGCAAGGTCTCGCAACCTTGGGCCGCCAGCGGCGCCAGCATCGCGGGGTTGCGGGCCGTGGCGATGGTCAGATAGCCGGCCTCGCAAAACAGCCGCGCGCTCGCCTGGCCGAGGCCGCTGGAGCAGCCGGTGATGAGAACCGGCGATGTCTTCGCGGGCGCCGTCACGGGTCAGGCGACCAGGCCGGCGAATTCGGCATTCTTCGCAATGAATGCCGCGATAAAGGGGCATTGCGGTACGACCTTCAGCCCGCGGGCCCGGACCTGTTCGAGCGCGCCGCGCGCCAGCTTCGAGCCGATGCCCTGGCCGGACAGTTCGGACGGCACCACGGTATGGGTAAAGGTGATGACGCCGGGCGCCAGCGTGTAATGCGCCGCCGCCACATGGTCGCCGGCCTTCAGCTCGAAGCGGTGTTCTGCAGTGTTGTCGATGACGTCAGCGGACATGGTGCATTCCCGGGTCGATCACAGGACTGTCGGTGCGTCGAAGTCAGAAACGAATACCTACCATGGGGCAAGCGGACCGGATATTGGGAATGTTTGTTCAATGAACCGCTATCTGGATTCGCTGCCATGCAAACCCGTCCAAAAGCGCCGATCCGGATGGTCGCAGCCGGGGCGCTGCTGAGTCTCGCGCTTTCCGCTGCCGGTGCACAGCCGCAGACCGCCGAGGATCGCTATCTCGCCGTCCGGGACGCCGCGATCGAGCGCTTCGCGCCGGATCGCGTTCCGAATGTCGGGACCGGGGAGATGGAAGCCGAAGGCCAAGTGCGGCGCGAACTGGACAGCCTGATCCGGAGTGCGCTCAGCCCGATCTCGCCTCCGGCCGGGTTCGAAGAGGCAGGCTCCAACATCAGCACCCTGTTTTCCGGCGATATCGATTTCGGCAAGCTCGACGGGGTCGCGTTCGAGGCCGACGGCGGCGACACCAGATTGGTGGTCACGACCCCGACCTTGCTCGCGAAATGGCTGCAGGCGAACTGGCAGGATCCGAAGGACCGCGTCACGGCCGACGCCGCCATGAGGAGTGAGACCTTCTATCTGCGCGCGCTTGGCAGCGATGCGGCGATCCTGCGCTATGCGGATATCCCGCTCGGCATTCCGGATGCGTTCGCCATCCTGGCGGCCCGCACGCAGGACATGCCTCCCTTTGAGGCTGACGAGGTGTTCGTGACCGCGATCCGCGGCGACCGTGTGATGGTCGCTAGCGCGCGGATCGGAACGCCGCTCGCCATTGCCGCCTGCAGCGGGCCGCGCGAGGCGGCCGAAGCGAAGCTTTCGGACATCGAGCGCGCCGAGATCAGGCCGGGCCCGCGCAACGCAGCGGCGCTTGCGCGCGTGATCCGGATGCGCGAGCAGATCGAGGCGGATTTCCGCGCCTGTTTCGCAGAACGCGCGCCGAAAGAAGCGGGCTTTGCCGCCGCCGTCCAGAGCGCGAAGGAATTGCTCGATCGCATCGCAGCGCCGTAGACCCAACTGCTCGGGCCTAGCTGCTCGACGTCGGCCTCGGCGAACACAAGAGGCGGGGGATGTCGGCGACGGAATCGAAAAAGGCCTGCGGTTCGCGTGCGCGTAGCGAGGCCGCATCCGCATAGCCCCAGGCGACGCCGCCGAAGGCAATGCCGGCTGCACGGGCCGCGTCAAGGTCCCGGGCCTCGTCGCCGATCGCAATCGCAGCCGGCGGCGCGATGCCGGCGCGCCTGACCATACGCCGGAACTTGGCAGCCTTGCCGAACAGAGAGGCCCCGCAGCAGAAATCCGAGAACCAGGTGACATTGGGGCCAAGCTGCCGCCTCGCGTTGGCTTCGTTGTCGGAGGAGACAAGCGCAAGCCGGACGCCGCTGGCGTGCAGGGCCTGCAACATCGCCGGGACGCCGGGAAACAGCGGGATGTCGTCGATATGCTCGCGCTTGATGCGCCGCATGTGCGATGCGATGCGAGGGACCTTCCAAAGCGGGACGTCGAGACGTTTCAGGATCTCGCGGGCGCCGGCGCGTCGCAACGCCGGAATGTCGTCTTCGCCGATTTGTCTGAAATTGAAGTCGCGTGCGACCTCGTTCAACACCTGGAGGAACCATGGAAAGCTGTCCGCAAGCGTGCCGTCGAGGTCGAAGATTGCAAGCGAGTACGGCTTTGTGACTTGTCTCATCTGATCCGGAATGCGGTTTGCTTGGGGGCGGAATGCGGTGTGCTTGGGAGGGTGAGCAACCGTTCTGAACGACTGATTGCTACCGACGGCCTCAGTCCGTATCCTCGTTCGGGATTTTCAGCAACTTGCCGCAGGCCTTGCAATGCACGGCGTCGGGGTCGTGCTTGAGCAATCCGCAATCCGGGCATTCGAAGCGCACCTTGTTCGGGCGCAGCACCGCGCGTGCCAGATTGAAGAACAGCGTCACCCCGAAGATCATGATGGCGATCGAGATCAGCCTGCCGGTCGTGCCCTGCAGCGTGATGTCGCCGAAGCCGGTCGTGGTCAGTGCGGTGACCGTGAAGTAGAGCGCATCGGCGTAGTTCGTGATGCCCGGATTGGTGAGATGCTGGGTTTCGTAAACGAAGCCCGTGGTCACGAACAGGAACACCGCGAAATTCGTGACCGCCAGGATGACCTCTTCATTCTTGCGGAAATAGGGGAAGTCGGTCCGCAGCCGCGACAGCAGCTGGTAGGTGCGCAGGAGCCGCAGGGTGCGCAGGATCCGCAGGAAGCCGAGCGGCTCGCCGACCAGCGGCGCGAGGAACGAGACGATGCTGGCGATGTCCGCCCAGGTCACCGGATGCAGAAACTCGCGCAGCGGCCGGTCGCTGATGACGAGGCGGGCCAGGAAATCGGCGAGGATCAGAAGGCCGAATCCGACATCCAGAACCTCTATCCAGGTCTCGCGCGGAATGAATGAGGTCGCGACGATGAACATGAGCGTGACGAGATCGAAGACCAGCAGGCCGTAGCGAAAGCGGTGCGCGCGCTCGGAACGGCCTTCGTACAAAGCCCTCAGGCGTCGCCGAAGCTCCTTTACGTCAGAGGCCGAATGCGTCATCGCGGGCCTGTTCATGCCTGCCTGTGCCGCAATAACTATAGCAAGCGGCTCGGCCGTCTCGGAGGGGGGCATTGTGCGTCTGGGACTCTGGCCGGGCGCTGCCGTGACAGCGCCGCGCTTGTGCCGGGGGCGACAACATTAGGCCCCATAGCCGTTCGGTCACGAGGCTCCCGGAACCTCCCGCGATCCCGCGTGTTGTCATGCGACTTTTCACCCCAGACCAAGGGACGATCGCAAATGGCCAAGGCGAAGACAGCGAAGCGGACGTCGGGACGGACCGCGGACCGCACTCCAAAACGTACCGCGACACGCCGTGCCGCTGACGCGCGCACCAAGCGGGCATCGTCGCGCAGCACTGGCGCCAAGACGCGTGCCAAGACTCGCACTAAGACAACTCGCGCCAAAACCGGTAGCGGAAATCGGACCGAGGCTCGCGGCAAGACCGGCATGATGGGCGGGCTCTTTGATTTCATGCCGGCGAACTTCATGCAGAATGTGCTGGCCTCGCAGACCAGCCGTATGATGATGGCGGAGGCCTTGGTCGCCGCAGCCGGGGCGGCCGCGGCCGTGCTCGCAGCCTCGCAGACCGATGCCGGCCAGCGCGCCGGCAAGGCGATGGC
>JAEWHY010000393.1 GCA_023387555.1 Pseudomonadota bacterium | reverse complement strand
GTCCTGCACCCAGCACGCGCTTCGCCAGCGTATTCGCACCGGCAGCGATCCCGGCACGCCGCAGCACTTTGTCCTTCGCAGGCTCGGCCGGTGCCGCGACCACCATCCGCTGCCGCGGCGCGGTACCCAGAATGCGCTTCGCCAAAGTCTCCTGACCGGAAACAAGACCGGCACGGCGATGAATCGGAGCTGGTGTGGCAGTCCTCTCCGGCACAGGCGCCAGACGATCGCCCTTGGAAAGAGCCGGCTGCGACCCGGTCTCGGCGGATGGCACCGGCAGCGCATCGCGTTCTGATGGCGCGGAGAACGGCGGGCGGCTCGCCATGTCCCTGGACTTCGGACGCAACTGTTCGCGGCGGTCCAGTTCCTGCGGCTCCGACGGCGCGGACTTCAGCTTCAGCCGGTCACCCTTGAGCCGGCGCTCCACCACCGGGAAATCATAGACCGGTGCCGCCATCTCGGGATCGAGCGGCATATTCAGCGGGATCGATCCGGTGGCTTCCAGCGCGCGCGGATCGAGCGCCGCGAGTTGCGTGAAATAGGGATCTGGGATCGATGCACCGGCCAGCCGCGGAAAGCTCAGCGAGGCGGCATGGATGGTGCCGAAGGTGGAGGTGCGAACATGCGCGCGCCAGCGCTCCGTGACCGCCGGCTGGCGGGCGATCAAAGCGGCAAGATCCTGATGCCCAACCGAGTTGGGCATCGCGGTCATCACACAAAGCACGAGGCCGAAGGGGCGACGAAATGCGCCCTTCGGCCTCTTACGCGACGCTTTCATACTGACGCTCACGCAACGCGACCGACGCAACGCAACTCACGCAACACAACTGACGCAACACAACTGACGCAACAGAACCAACACAGCGGCGCGACAGCCGCGTTTCGTAAAATTGTCGAAGTATCGTTGCGATCGGGTTAACCGTGCTCGCGCGCGTGAGAAGCCCGCGCGAGGTTTTCACCCGCGATTAACGTAAAGAATTGGTCAACCGCGCCACGTCAGCCGGCATCACGCGTGCAAAACGAAAACGGCCCTGCACAGGCGGGGCCGTTTCGTTCTGCGTCATCACCGGGCCGGCGCAATGCGCCGCAACCCGGTGATCCATCTTGAGCAAGAATGATGGATTGCCGGGTCAAGCCCGGCAATGCCAAGCCTACATCTTCGCGCCGGCTTCTTTGAAGTATTTCTCAGCGCCCGGATGCCACGGGATCGTGGTGTTCTTGGTGTTCTGGGTATCGAGTGCAATCGCCTTGGCTTCGCCATGCGCCAGCGCGATCTCGTCGCGCTTTTCGAACAGGGTCTTGACGATGTCGTAGACCTGTTTCTCCGGCATCTTCGCGTCGGCGACCAGGATGTTCTGCACCACCGAAATCTTGTTGTCCTTGTCCTGGCCCGGATAGGTCTTGGCCGGGATCACGCCTTCCGAATAGATGCCGCCGTATTTGGCATTCATCTTTTCGACCACGTCGGAATGATCGATCAGCTTGAGCCTCACGCCGGGCGTGGCGCCGAGATCGGTCACCGCGGCGGTCGGCAGACCGCCCACCCAGAAATACGCATCGATCTTGCCGTCCTTCAGCGCGTTGGTGGATTCGGCGACACCGAGCCGCTCGCGCCGCATGTCCTTGTCGCGATCGAGACCGGCCGCTTCGATGACACGGAATGCCATGACCTCGGTCGCGCTTCCGGGCGAGCCGGTGGACACCCGCTTGCCCTTCAGGTCGGACATCTTTTCGATGCCCTTGCCCTCCACCGACACCACATGCATGCGGTTCGGATAGAGCACCATCAGCGTGCGCAACTCGACCGGATTGCCCTTGAACTTGTCCTCGCCCTTGAGCGCGTCGCGGGCCGCGTCGACCATCGTGAAGGCAACTTCGCTCTGGCCGGAGCCGACGAGCTTGAGGTTGTCGACCGAGCCACCGGTCACGCGCGCGGTGGCCTGCACGCCGGGCAGGTGTTTCGACAGCACGTTCGCCATGCCGCCGCCCATCGGATAATAAACGCCACCGGTTCCGCCGGTCGCAATCGCGATATTGTTCTGCTGCGCCAGCGCGACGCCACCGATCATGGCGCTCAAGGCGACTGCCGCAAGCGCAAGACCCGTTCGTTTGGACATTCCGTTCCTCCCTTTGTCGGTTCGTTCTGGTGTCGGCTTTATTGACCGGTCGTCTGAATCTGCGGCTGAGGCTGCAGACGCTGCTTCAACAATACTATGCCGAACAGGACCACGCCAATTGCCGCCGTATAGCTGATGTCGCGGCCGGTCAGCGTCTCCATCAGCGCCTCGAGCAGACTTGGGAAAACCAGCAGCAGTCCGGCCAGCGCCAATGTGATCCGCTCCAGTGCGGTGGTGCGGCGCAGCGCCCAGCCCTGTGCGGCGCAGGCCAAAGCGGCAAGCCCGACCGCCGCCTTCACCGTGATCACCACGACATCGACCCAGGAGCCGTCCTTGGGAAGCTGCAGAAGCAATCCGAGGCCCTGCGGGTCGAGCACGAAAACAAACGGCACGAGGAAGGCGGGCAATGTGTACTTCCAGGCCTGCAGCGTGGTTTTGTACGGATCGCCGCCGGTGATCGCGGCGGCGGCAAACGGCGACAGGGCGGTCGGCGGCGAGACCTCGGACAGCACCGAATAGTAGAAAATGAACATGTGCGCGGCGACCGCAGGCACGCCGAGCTTGATCATGGCCGGCGCCGCGATGACCGCGCAGATGATGTACGAGGCGGTCACCGGCACCGCGAGACCGATGATCCACACGATCAGCGCGGTATAGATCGCAGTCAGCAGCAAACTGCCGCCGGCATAGTCGATCACGATCGACGAGAATTTCAGGCCAAGTCCGGTCAGCGTCACCACGCCGACGATGATCCCGGCGGTCGCGCAGGTGGTGGCGGCAGTGAGCGACTGCAGCGAACCGTCGGCCAGCGCCCGCACGAGCTTCTTCGGCGTCAGTGCGGTTTCGCGCGTGAGATAGCTCATCAGCATCGTCATGCCGGTGGCGTAAAGCACCGACGTGGTCGGGGAATAACCCCACACCATGAACACGACGATCGAGATCAGCGAGATGAAGTGAAACCAGTAGCGGCGGGTCAGTTCGCGGAGCGAATAGTCCGGGACATAGGGCTCGCCGCGCACGCCGTAGCGCTTGCCGTCGAGTTCCACCATGAAGAACAGCGACAGATAGTAGAGGATGGTCGGGATGGTCGCCATCCAGATGACTTCGAGATAGCTGATCTTCAGAAACTCGGCGATCAGGAAGGCGGCCGCGCCCAGCACCGGCGGCGAGATGATCGCGCCGAGCCCGCCCGCGGCAAGCAGACCACCGGCCGCATTCTTCTCGAACCCCGACTTCTTCATCAT
>JAEWHY010000392.1 GCA_023387555.1 Pseudomonadota bacterium | reverse complement strand
TGCATCTGCCGGTGCAGTCCGGCTCCGATCGCATCCTCGCCGCGATGAACCGCAAGCATACTCGCGACGATTATCTGCGAGTGATCGAAAGGCTGCGCGAGGCGCAGCCGGCACTGGCTTTCACCTCCGATTTCATCGTCGGCTTCCCCGGTGAAACCGACGATGACTTTGCCGACACCATGAAGCTGATCGAGGAAGTCGGATTTTCCGGCTCGTTCTCGTTCAAGTATTCGCCGCGTCCCGGCACGCCGGCCGCGGATATGGACGACCAGATTCCCGAAGCCGTGAAGACCGAGCGTCTTCGCGCATTGCAGGCCCTGATCGATCGTCAGGCCGCGGACTTCAACAAGTCCTGCATCGGGATGACGCTCGACGTCCTGTTCGAAAAGGTCGGACGGCATCCGGGACAGATCATCGGCAAGTCACCCTATCTGCAACCGGTGCAGGTCAATGCGCCGGCATCGTTGATCGGCACCATTGCGGCTGTGCGAATCGCCGATGTCGGACCGCACAGCCTGTTCGGCACGCTGGCCGGCGAGGCGGCCAGGCGCGTGCCCGAGCGCATTGGCCTCGCGGCTCTGGAGGCCTGACGCCGTTGCGCAATTACAAGCCAGGCGTTCCGGTTTCACCGAAAGCGGGCGACGAACCTGCAAGCCAGACCATGCTGGCCTTCGACGACAACAAGCTCGCCTCCGTCCTGTTCGGACAATACGGACAGAACCTCGCACTCATCGAACGCAAGCTCGATGTGGTCGCGGATTCGCGCGGCAATCATGTCACCATCGAAGGCACCCGCGAGGCCTGCGATCAGGCCCGCCGCGTGCTCGAAACGCTTTACGAACTCCTGAAGAATGGCGGCGAGATCGCGCAAGGCGATGTCGAAGGCGCGATCCGGCAGACGGTGTCGCAAGGCTCGCTGTTCGACAACGAGACCACGACGGCGCGCCAGAACTTTGCCGACATTGCGTTGCGCAAGCGCACGGTCCGGGCCCGCACCGCCGGCCAGGACGCCTACATTCGTGCTCTCAAGCGCAACACCCTCGTCTTCGGCACCGGACCCGCAGGCACCGGCAAGACATGGCTTGCTGTCGCCCACGCGGTCTCGCTGTTCGAGCGCAAGGAAGTCGACCGGATCATCCTGTCGCGGCCGGCGGTCGAAGCCGGCGAGCGGCTCGGCTTCCTGCCCGGTGACATGCGCGAGAAGGTCGATCCCTATCTGCGTCCGATCTACGACGCGCTGTTCGATCTGATGGACATGCGGATTGTCGAGCGGGCGCTGCAGGCCGGCGAGATCGAGATCGCGCCGCTCGCCTTCATGCGCGGCCGCACGCTGCACAATGCCGCGGTCATTCTCGACGAGGCGCAGAACACTACGTCGATGCAGATGAAGATGTTCCTGACCCGCCTCGGAGAGAACAGCCGCATGATCGTGACTGGCGATCCGAGCCAGGTCGACCTGCCGCCAGGCCAAACCTCGGGACTGGCCGAAGCCACGCGCCTGCTCAAGGATGTCGAGGGCATCGGCTATGTTGCGTTCAGCAACGAAGACGTGATCCGGCACGAACTCGTGGCCCGGATCGTGGCAGCCTACGATCGCGCGACGCCGGCGCAGAAACCGCGTGAGCCGCGATCATGACCGCAGCCGCACACAAGCCGCACGCGCCGGTCGCCATCGACATCGTCGTGGAGGCCGATGCCTGGTCGGCTCATGCCGATGCCGAGGAGGTCGTCGAGCGCGCGATCTCGGCTGCGGCCGCCGCGGCGCAGACCGGCGGCGAAGTCGCGGTCCTCCTCACGGACGACGAGGCCATCCGGCAAATGAACGCGCAATGGCGCGGTATCGACAAGCCGACCAATGTCCTGTCCTTCCCCGCGAGCGGGTCCGGCACCGCACCCGGCACGGCCCATCTCGGCGATATCGCCATCGCCTACGAGACGGTCGCGGCCGAATCTGCCGCGGAAAACAAGGCCTTCGCTGACCATCTCGCGCATCTGGCCGTTCATGGCTATCTTCACCTGGTCGGATTCGATCACGAAACCGATGCTGAGGCTGCTGACATGGAAATGCTGGAGACACGGATCCTTTCGGGTCTTGGAATAGCCGATCCCTATGCCGGCACGGCCTCCGCGGACTGACAGAAAAACCATGCCCGACACCGACGACCGGCCGAGCGAAACGGCCGACCCCCAGAGTTCCAGGAACCTTCCCGCAACCATCGGCGGGGCCCGGCCGCGCGAAAGCGGCGACAACCTGTTCGCGCGCTGGCTGCGAACGATGTTCGGATGGCGCAACGGATCCACGCGCGCCGACCTGAAAGAGGTTCTCGAGGAAAGCGCGCCGAGCGACCTCGGCTTCTCTCCCGAAGAAGGCACGATGCTCAAGAACATTCTTGGGCTGCGCGAACGCCGTATCGATGACGTCATGGCGCCGCGGGCGCATATCATCGCGGTGGAGCAGGACATCCCGCTCGGCGAACTGGTGAAGGTTTTCGAAAAGGCGGGTCATTCGCGCCTCGTGGTGTTTCACGACACGCTCGACGATCCGGTCGGCATGGTCCACATCCGCGACCTCGTCGCATATGTGACCGAGCGCGCCACCATCGCGCCCAAGCCACGACCAAAGCGCAAGAAAAAGCCGGTGGAAGGCACGGCCGACCAGGCGGCCGAAGGCATCGCTGCAGATGCGTCCGCTGAGGTGACCACCGACGTCACCCCCGAAGCCTCTACGACGAAAGAAGCGCCGGTTACGCTCGACCTCAGCGCCGTCGATCTCGCGATGCCGCTGTCACAGACCAAGATCATCCGGACACTCTTGTTCGTCCCGCCATCGATGCCGGCGATCGACCTGCTCGCGAAGATGCAGGCGACGCGCATCCACCTGGCGCTGGTGGTCGACGAATACGGCGGGACCGATGGCATCGTCTCGATCGAAGACATCGTCGAACTGATCGTCGGCGACATCGAGGACGAGCACGACGATGATGAAGCCCCCGGCATTCTGAAACAGTCAGATGGCTCCTTCGTCGCTGACGCGCGCGCCAGCCTGGAAGACGTGATCGAGGCAGTCGGCAACGGCTTCGACGTCGGCGAAGCGCTGCACAATGTCGATACGCTCGCCGGCTATCTGGTCTCGCAGGTCGGCCGCGTTCCGGTCCGCGGCGAACTGGTGCCAGGCCCGAGCGGCTACGAGTTCGAGGTGCTGGATGCCGATCCGCGCCGGGTCAAGAAAGTGCGGATTCATTCCGGCAAGAGTCGCCGGCGTGAACTCCCGGCTCCGGCGCAACCGAAGCCCGGCGCCTCCGCCGCGCCCGATTTGCAGACCACGCCTCCAGGCCAGAGTCCGCAGCAGCCGTGAGCATACGGGCCGTTGCCGATACGGTCATGCTGTCGTGGGGCTGGCGGCGCGCGCTCATCGCCTTCGTCGCTGGCGCATTGTCGGTGCTGGCGCTGGCGCCGTTCAATCTATGGCCAGTCCTGTTCCTGACCTTTCCGGTCATCGTCTGGCTTATCGACGGGTCGGCGGCAGGTCGTCTTCGAGGCATTCCCGCGGCGGCAGCAGCGGGCTGGTTTTTCGGCTTCGGCTACTTCGTCGCCGGTCTGTATTGGGTCGGTCACGCCTTCCTGGTCGATGCCAATACCTTCGGGTGGCTCCTCCCCTTTGCCGTCACGGCCTTGCCGGCCGGCCTTGCGATCTTCACGGCTGCCGGGTTCGCCCTCGCCCGCCTGATCTGGCCACGCGGCGCGCTTCGCGTGATTGCGCTGGCCGTCGCACTGACGATCGCCGAATGGCTGCGCGGCCATGTCCTGAGCGGCTTTCCCTGGAACAGCTACGGCTATGCGCTGACCGGCCAACTGGTGCTGGCACAGAGCGCATCGATCTTCGGATTGTGGGGACTGACGTTCCTGTCGGTCGCGATCTTCGCTGCGCCGGCGACGCTGGCTGACGAAAAGACCGATGTCCGCCGCCGCGCCGCGCCGCTCGCAGCCGCGCTCGTTGTGCTCGCCGCCATGGCGGGGTTCGGCGCGTGGCGTCTTGCACAAAACCCGACGCGCTTTGTCGACGACGTGCGGCTGCGGATCATGCAGCCGAATCTGCCGCAGGATGAGAAATTCAACTACGCGGCGCGACACAGGATCATGCGTCACTATCTGTCGCTGTCCGATCGCGCGACCGGACCAGGC
>JAEWHY010000391.1 GCA_023387555.1 Pseudomonadota bacterium | reverse complement strand
TCCTCAAATGGCTTGAATGGCCGATCCAGCTGTTCCTGTGGATCGCGCTCCTCGCCGGCTTCCTGATGATGCTGCATGTCTCGGCCGACGTGACGGGCCGCTATTTCTTCGGCCGGCCGGTCGAAGGCACGACTGAATTCGTGTCGGCCTATTATATGGTGATCGTGGCGTATCTGCCCTGGGCCTATCTCGCCCGCAACGACACCCACATCGCGGTCGACATCTTCACCCGCCTGCTGCCGACCACTTTCGCCTATTGGCTCGACATCGCGGTCAAGATCGTCGTCTGCCTCTACCTTACGGTCTTTATCTACCAGACCGGCTCGCAGGCGATCGGCCAGACCCGCATCCAGGAGGTCTGGCAGGCCGGCACCACCTTCATACCAGTCTGGCCGAGCCGCTGGCTGCCGCCGGTCGCGGCCTCGCTGATGCTGCTCTATCTCATCGTCAAGATCATCGACGACTTCATCAAGGGTCCGCGGGAACCCGCTCCCCACCCCGTAGAGGAAGGCGCATGAGCACGCTGCAGGTCGCCGGCACCAGCATCATGATGATGCTGGTCCTGATCGGGCTGCGCGTCCCGATCGGCGTCGCGATGGGCGGCGTCGCATTCCTCGGCCTCTGGTATCTGCGCAATTTCAACGTCGCGCTCAGCGTCTTGCGCGACACGCCGTTCGTCTTCGCGGCCAACTGGGACCTCTCGGCGATCCCGATGTTCCTTCTGATGGGCGCCATCGCGTCCAATTCCGGCATCGGGGCCGCGCTGTTCCGCGCCGCCTATGCATGGTTCGGCAGTCTGCCCGGCGGCCTCGCGGTCGCCACCAATTGGGCCTGCGCCGGCTTCGGCGCCGCCTCCGGCTCGAGCATCGCGGCCGCCGCGGTGATGGCGCGCCTGTCGGTCCCGGAAATGCTGAAGAACAAATACGACAAGGCGCTGGCCACTGGCGTGTGCGCCTCCGGCGGCACGCTCGACGCCCTGATTCCGCCCTCGATCCTGTTCGTGGTCTATGGCGTCTTCGCCGAAGTCTCGATCGCCAAGCTGCTGCTCGCCGGCATCATTCCCGGCCTGCTGACCGCCGCCGTCTACATGATCATGATCGTCGTGCGCTGCTGGCTCAACCCCAAGCTCGGGCCGCCGGTGGAATTCGCGAGCGACGAGGCCAAGTGGAAGGAGCGCTGGGCATCGCTGCGCGAAATCTGGCCGATCCTCGTGCTGATCGTCGCGGTGATGGGCGGGCTGTACTGGGGCGTGGTGTCGCCGACCGAGTCCGGCGCGGTCGGGGCCCTGGTCGCGACCATGATCGGCGTGCTGCAGCGCAAGCTCACGCTCAGCGGCTTCATCGACAGCTTCAAGGACGCGATCGGCACCACCGCGCAACTCTTTTTCATCGGCATCGGCGCGGTGATCTACACCAAGTTCCTGGCTCTCTCCGGCAGCGGCGCCCTGTTCACCGAACTGGTCGGCACCTGGGCGGTTGATCCGCTGCTGCTGGTGATCGCGGTGTCGGCGATCTACCTCGTCCTCGGCATGTTCCTCGATCCGCTCGGGATGATTTTGCTCACCATCCCGGTGTTCGTGCCGATGTTCGCCGCGCTCGACCTCGATCTGGTCTGGTTCGGCGTGCTGGTGGTCAAATTCATCGGCATCGGGCTTCTCACCCCGCCGGTCGGCTTCAACATCTACGTGGTATCCGGCGCGCTGAACAACCAGATCCCGCTGCAGACCATCTTCCGCGGCTGCTACTGGTTCCTCGCCTGCGAGGCGGTGATCATGACGCTGCTGATCGCCTTCCCGCAGATTTCGCTGTGGCTGCCGAATTCGATGAACTGACGGACGGCGATTGACGCCGTCCTTTGCGGGCGCAGGGCCCGGGCTTGCGGGCCGGCCCGCCCGTCAGCCGTTCGCCGGCGCATTGCTGATCGCGCTGTTCCGGCCACTCATAGCGGGCCTGGAGCGGCGATAAGGCATCGTTATCTTGCAGGCGAGGCCTTCGGGAGCGAAGGAAACCTCGAACCGGCCGCCCAGGCCCTTCATGCACCCAACCACCAGTCGCGATCCAAAGCCATGCTGCTCCGGCGGCGCGGTCGGCGGTCCGCCGCGCTCCACCCAATGGATCATCAGTCTGGATTCGTCAGCGTGCCAGGAAATATCGACGTGACCTTCGGGAATCGACAATGCCCCATGCTTGATGGCGTTGGTCACGAGTTCATGGAACACCAGCGACAGGTTTCGCGCGGAATCCGCCGGAAGCGTAATATCGGGGCCGGTCAGCCGCGCCCGGAAGCCATCGAACGGCTCGAATTTCGAGCGGACCAGCGTGCGAAGGTCGGGCTGCAGATTGGCGGCATGACTGATGATGTCGTTGGTGGAGGAGACCGCGTGAATGCGGCCGATGATCACTTTGGCGACGTCTGAATCATGCGCGAGCGTCTGCAGCACGATCGATTCCACCACCGAGAAGGTGTTCTTCCCGCGATGCTCGAGTTCGCGCAGCATCAGATTTTTCTGCTTCTCCTGCGACCGGAACATCGCCACCAGCTGCCGGTAAGACTCCGCCAGAACGACCATGAGCGTACAGGTCACTGTGAACACGATGGCGTTCAGCAGCTCCAGCCCCCCGGCCGACGCCTCAAACAGCCAGTGCACGGCAGCGAGCGATAAAAGAATTGCGACAATCGCCGCCGGAACGCCGGCGAAGAAAGTCACGACCAGAACCGCCGGAAAGAACGTTGCAAACGGGACGACATCCGCATTGATCTGCCCGAGGCCGTAGCGCAGCACCGCCGCAACAGCGACGCAAATCAACGCGAACGCAATCGCGCCGGCAGACGTGGGCGCGAATCCGAGTTCGCTTATGCGGCGCAACGCTTTCGCCAGCATTCGTCCCCTCCTCCCGCGAAGCTCAAAAGCCGCGCCGAGAGGTGTGCACTAACGAAAAATCGCGATGTCCCAATACATCTGCTTCACGCAGCCGCTATTTCAAAGCACGTAACGCAGCACTAATGAATCCATCACACCACAAAGCTGTTACGTGGGCCCGCATCCCATTTGCGCAAGTGCGACACGGCCAAGTTGCGCGTAAGGATTGGACAAGGTCTCGATGATTTCGAAATGGTTGTAGCCTTCGCCGCGCAGCAGTTCGACAGGCTTGCCAGCCTTCTTCACCGCATCGGCGAAATCGCGGCTCTGGCGCTGGAACTCGGGCGTCTCGAGCGAACCATATGCCACGACAACGGGCGCATTGAGTTTGTCGAGATGGCGCAAGCTCGACAGCGCGTGCTCCACGGTGTCGTCGAATTTCACATAGCTTGAGCGCGCCGACAGCCGAACCGGCTTGAGGTCGTACATGCCGGAGACCAGCACCCCACCCTTGATCACATTGTCGGGCAGCCCGAAGTCCTTCTCCCAGTCGGTCACCATCACGACACCGCCGAGATGGGCGCCGGACGAATGGCCGGACAGATAGATGCGATCCGGATCACCGCCGAAACTCGCGGCATTCCTGTAGACCCAGGCGAGCGCGCGGCGGCATTGCTCCGCCATTGGCATCAGGTCACCATCGGTCTCGGTGACATTGTTGAAATCCACCGCGATGTAATGCGCGCCGGCATTGACGAACATCTCGGCCGGAAATGCGTAATATTCCGCAAGCTCGCCACGCCAGGCGCCGCCATGCAGGAACACGTTGATCGGCGCATTGGGCGTCTTCGCCGGGAAGAGGTCCATCCCCTCGATCTCGGCCGCGCCATAGCGCAGCCGTTTCGGCGGACCGAGGCGCTCGCGTGTCAGATCGCTGTTGGTGCGGTAGCGTCCGACGACGTGACGGATGTTCGGCGCATATTTGGCCTGGTCGTAGGCGTCGTCGAGCTGCTTCTGATCGAGATCGAGCCAGACTTTCGGGGCGTCCTGGGCGGATGCCGCCGAGGCGGCAATAGCGGTTGCAGCAGTTCCGGTCATGAAGATACGGCGATCGAGAGCACTGACGTGTTTGTCACGCTGCAACATGACGATCTCCCGGCCGGCAGTCCAGCGGGATTATTGCTTCGCCGCACATACGATCAGCGCATGGCCGAGATGCGTAATCGCCAAATGCGGCGCCGGGTTGACGAATCTTCAAAAGCCATCGTCGGCACAAAAAAGAATCCATCGCAGCAGCCACAGCAGCGATGACTTCTACCGTCGCGGTCGCGGTCGCGTGCGGCCTGCGACCGCAGGCGACAGCGTAACCGTGCAAGTGCGACTCAGTGAGGCTTGCGTCGCCCGCCGTCTGGTTCCAGCGCCGTCCCGGTGACCGGGTCGATCCAGACCATATCGTCGTGCACCGCCTTCACACCCGGCACATTCTCCACCAGCACCTTCACCGCGGCACGCTGGCGCTCATCCAGCACAAAGCCGGACAACGTCACCACGCCGTGACGCACGATCGCATCGATGGTCGCAACCGGCGCCCAGCGTTCGCTGCTCAGCTCGCGGAGGATCTTTTCGCGGATCGCGGTATCACCGCACGCCGGCGCGACGCGAGGCTGCAGGGCGCTGACCAGCGCCCGCAGCAGATTGGCGCGCGTCACGATCCCGACCAGCTTCTTGCCGCGCAGCACCGGCACGCGCTTGATGCCGTTGCGCTCCATCAAGGCCACCACGTCGTCGAGCTGGGTATCCTCGTCCACGGTCTTGACGGTCCGCGTCATGACCTCCGACACGGTACGGCCATGCGCCTTGACGTAATCGCGCGCCATCGGCCCCGGTCCCATCAGGAATTCCAGCCAGCGCGGCGGCACAAATTGCGTGCCGGTCTCGGCACGCCGCAAAAAATCGCCTTCGGTGACCACCCCGACCAGATTGCCCGCCGCATCGACGACCGGAAGCCCGCTGATCTTCCTTTGCAGCATCAGCCGGATCGCGAGGCCGATCGGCGCCTCCGAATCGATCGAAACGACCGGCTGGGTCATCACATCGCGTACTTTCATGCTGGCGATCTCCTTTTGGAAAAGATCGCTTGCCCCCCGCGCCGTCTCCTTGCGCTAGATCAAAACAGAACCGCAGCGAACGCCGGGACGCCGCTCTCACCCGCCATTGGCGAGCTTTTGCTGCGGTTCCTGCGCATCCCCGCGGCCCTCGGCCATGTTCCGATACATGCGCCGCAGCGTCTCGCGGGTGATCGCAAGGTCGGCGGCGGATATGCCTGCTGTGGCGTCGCATTCGAGCTGGCGGGCGCGCGGGATCAGCCGGTTCACCAGCGCCCGGCCCTTCGCGGTCAGTTCGACGCTGACCTCGCGATTATTGGTGTCGGATCGCGTGCGGGTGACGAGGCCCAGGCTGACCAGCCGCGTCACTAGCCGCGAGATGGTCGACACATCGATCGAGGTGGTCTCGGCGACGTCGATCTGGCGCTGCCGGCCGTTGATGGAGAGCCCGGCCAGCACCCGCCACATCGCGATCGACACGCCGTGCGGCGCAAGCTCGGGCTCGTAGCCGGCGACGAAGGCGGCGCCGATCCGGTTGATCAGATAGGGGAGATAATCCGAGAGATCGATGTGCGGGCGGTCGGCCATTCCGCGCTCCTGGGATGCCATTGTGCTCTTACGCAAGGGATCGTCGTAAAGTCAAAAGGTCAGCCTTGCTGACCAAATATTGCATTTACAACTATTGCACATGCAATTATGATTTTGGGCAACAAAGAATAAGGGAAGCCGATACGCGGCGCGGAACGGGAAGCGCACCATGAACGATCTCTCGCAGGACCTCGGCGGCAATTTCCGCAATGCCATGCGCCGTCTGACGAGCGCGGTCAGCGTCATCTCGACCATTCATGACGACGTGCGGCATGGCATCACCGTCACCTCGGTGACCTCGGTATCGATGGCGCCCCCTTCGCTCTTGTTCTGCGTCAACCGGACATCGCGGCTGCACGATCCGGTCATTCGCTCGGGACGCTTCTGCGTCAACATCCTGCATGCCCATCAGATCGAGATCGCCGACGCTTTCAGCGGCCGCACCCACGCCGCGGACCGTTTCCTGTGCGGCGAATGGGCGAGCGACGACAACGACGTGCCGTTCCTGATCCCGGCCCAGGCCAATATCTTCTGCGACGCCGACGCGGTGGCGACCTACGGCACCCACTCCATCGTGATCGGCAAGGTCCACCACGTCGTGGTGCGTGGACAGGTTGCGCCCCTGCTCTATCAGGACGGCCAGTATACCGTCGGCCTCGGAGAGGGCATCGACTGGGTGGTCCCGATCGCCTGATCGCAGCGCTCGCAAGAGCGCAAAAAGACATTCGCGCTTTCAAGGAGAAGAAGATGGAATTTGGTTACTTCACGCTGTCCGACAACCACTATGAGGGCAACACGCGCGACGCCAACACCTTCGTGCAGGACCTCACCGCCGAAGCGCTCTATGCCGATCAGCTCGGCATGCATTCGGCCTGGATCGGCGAACATCACTTCAATTCGCTCGGCGTGAATTCCTCGCCCGAGATGGTGCTGGCGTATATCGCCGCACAGACCAAGCACATCCGCCTCGCGCCCGCCGTGACGGTGCTGCCGCTGCATCATCCGATCCGCGTCGCCGAACAATGGGCGACCCTCGATCTTCTCTCCAACGGCCGCGTCGATTTCGCCGCCGGCCGCGGATACGACCGCCGCGAATATCTGCCGTTCGACGTGTCGTTCGACGACAACCAGTCGATCTTCGACGAAGGCGTCGAGATCCTGCGCAAGCTCTGGGGCTCGGACGGCAAGCGCATCGATCACAAGGGCAAGCATTACCAGTTCGAGGATGTGCGCATCACGCCGCAGCCGCTGCAGAACCCGATGCCGATCTACGTGGCATCCTTCTCCAAGCCGTCGATCGAACTTGCCGCGCGGCTTGATTGCGGGCTGATCGTCGCCCCCTTCGCTGCCGCCATGAGCTTCGGCGGGCTGAAGGAGGTCGCCGACCTCTACAAGGAAAGCTGCGCCAAATACGGCAACAAGCCGCATCGCCTGATGTGCAGCTACTTCACCCATTTCGCCGACGATGCCGCGAGCGAGAAGGCGCAGCGCGAGCGGCAGATCCGCTACTACAAGGAATGCGTGATCCCCTCCTTCCCCGGCGACCCGCGCACCGCGCCCCCGAGCTATCGCTACTTCATCGACATGGTCGAGCGCTTGCACAAGGTGAAGCCGGAAGACCTGACCGAGAATTCGGTGCTGATCGGAAACTCCGCACGCATCACCGAGACCCTGAAGAAAGTCGAGGCCGCCGGCTTCGACGAAGTGATCCTGTATTTCAACGTCGGCATGAAGCCGCACCAGCAGGTCAAGGAAGAGATGGACCGCTTCATGAGCGAGGTGGCGCCGAACTTCCAGGGCAAGCATCTCGAGCGTCGGGCGGCCTGAACGGGCTGAGCGTTAACGACATCGGGCGATCCGCTGCATAAAGACGTTGCAGATGAGATCGCCCGGCCTGACGACGTGCACATGAAAGAAGCCGCGGCCCAACGGCCGCGGCACAGAAACGAAAAAATTTCGATTTCAGAAAGGATTCACATCACACGGCGATAGACGGCACCAGCACGATCTGCAAAAACTGCATCAACAACAAAACCATTGAGGGAGAGAAACAATGCGCTTCGTCGGCAAGCTTGCTGCGGCTGCAGCGGCGGCCTTTATGACAGTCGTTGCACCCGCATCGGCTCAAACTCCACAACCGATCAAAGTCGGCTTCAGCATGACGCTGACCGGCAACACCGCGCCGATCGGACAACAGCTCCTGCTCGCGCTGCAGATCTGGCGCGACGACGTCAATGCGAAGGGCGGACTGCTCGGACGCCCGGTCGAGCTCGTCTATTATGACGACCAGGGTTCGCCTGCGAATGCGCCCGGCATCTATTCCAAGCTGGTCGATGTCGACAAGGTCGACCTGCTGCTTGGACCATACGGCACCAACGTGATCGCGGCCGCGCTGCCGGCTCTTGCACCGCGCAATCTGACCACGATCGGCATTCTCGGCGTCGCGTCCAATCACGAGATCAACTACAAGAATTACTTCTCGATGATCCCGTATGGCGAGAACGCCATCCATGAGTTCACGCGCGGTTTCTTCGAAATCGCGATGGCGCAAAATCCGAAGCCCAGGACGATCGCCATTCTTGGCGGCGACGCCGAATTCGGAAAGAACGCCACCGACGGCGCGCGCGCCAACGCCAAGGCCGCCGGCCTGCAGATCGTCTATGACCGGCTCTATCCGCCGACCATGACCGATCTCACCCCGGTGGTGCGCGCGGTCAAGGCCGCCAATCCCGACATCGTGTTCGTCAGCTCCTATCCGCCGGACACCGTCGGCTTCATCCGTGCCGCCGCCGAGGCGGGTCTTGCGCCCAAGCTGATGGGCGGCCCGATGATCGGCCTCCTTGCCACGCCGCTGCGCATCCAGCTCGGCCCGTTGATGAATGGCTATGTCAACGCCGCCGACGTGTTTGTGCCGAGCATGGTCGAGAAGATCCCCGGTGCCGCCGAGGCGTTCGCAAAATACCGCGAGCGCTCGAAAGGCCAGAAGATCGATCCGTTCGGATACTCCTTCCTGCCATACGGCTATTCGGCCGGACAGGTGCTGGCGCAGGCCGTGACGGCCACGAAGAGCCTCGATCATCAGAAGCTCGCGGATTACATCCGCAGCAACACCTTCAAGACGATCGCCGGCGATGTGGCCTTCGGCAAGAATGGCGAATGGGCGAAGCCGCGGCCGTTGCTCACGCAATGGCAGAACGTCACGTCGAACGAGATCGGTCAGACCGTGGACCCGAAGAACTGGGTCGTGATCTGGCCGCCCGAATACGCGAACGGCAAGCTCGTTTATCCCTATGAAGCGGCCAAGAAGCAGTAAGGCACGGCCGCTGAGCAACCGCGGAGGCTGGACGGCGCGCGATGCCGTCCGGCTTCTTCGCTCCGCGAACCG
>JAEWHY010000352.1 GCA_023387555.1 Pseudomonadota bacterium | reverse complement strand
TTGTCGGTGGCGCGGTTGGTGCAGTTCTGCGCGAGTTCCTCATGCTGTCGGTTCCGCACATGTCGGATGGATTTCCGATGGATATCTTCGCGGCGAACATCGTCGCATCGTTCCTGCTCGGGCTGATTACCGGGCTGCATAACCGCAAGGCGGTATCGGACGATGTGAACACGCTGGTTGGAACGGGAATCATGGGCGGTCTCTCAACGTTCTCGAGCTTCGCTTATGGTGCCGTGGTGCTGATGAGTGTGTCCGCCGCATCTGCCGGAGTGGCCGCCGTTTACGTGATTGTCAGTCTGATTGTCGGATTCATCGCGGTGGTCGCGGGGACAAGATTAGGCGAATTACGGTCGGCATGATCTTGGTCGACGCGCGAATTGGATGCTGCGCAGGAGCTGAAAGAAGGAACAAGTAACAGGGCGGAAGCCCAAATCTCGGTCCATTGGCTCATTGACACCGCAGTCGCGCTGAGCGGCGCGGTGAGTAGGAGTAGCACATGCACCTGACGCCGAGAGAATTCGACAAGCTCGTCATCTACATGCTGTCCAGCGTGGCGCTGAGAAGAAAAGACAAGGGCCTCAAGCTCAATCATCCCGAGGCAGTGGCGGTTCTGTGCGCATACGTTCTCGACGGCGCGCGTGAAGGCAAGACGGTCGAGGAGGTGATGGACGGCGCCAAGACCGTGCTGAAGGCGGACGACGTCATGGACGGGGTGCCCAGCATGCTGCCGCTGATCCAGGTCGAGGCGGTCTTTACCGACGGCAGCCGCCTCGTGAGCCTGCATAGCCCGATCAGTTGATGCTGCCTGCGCGAATGTTACGGGCGGCTGGGATTGCGGCGCGGAACGGCTGATGTGGTCGTTAGGAGATGCCCTCAAACACGGAGGCCGAGATGGCAACAACACCAAAGAATCCATCCCCAGGTGAACATCCGCAACCCGGCCATACCGATCTCAGTCACAAGGCGGTGCGGCCGATCGGCGGCTATCAGCTTGCGAAAGACGCGATCGAAATCAATCCGGGCCGGCCGCACGTGACGCTGAAGGCACGCAATACTGGGGATCGGCCGATCCAGATCGGTTCGCATTTCCACTTCTTTGAGGTCAACCGCTACCTGGAGTTCGACCGCCCGCAGGCCTTCGGCATGCGTCTCGATATTCCCGCCAACACAGCGGTGCGCTTCGAACCGGGTGACGAGAAGGAGGTCACGCTTGTGACGCTCGGCGGCAAGCGCTTCGCCAATGGCTTCAATAACCTGGTGGATGGCTGGACCGGTGACGGTCCACGTCCGGACTACAGGCCCAATCTCGAATCCGCCGTCGAACGCGCGGCCAAGCGCGGATTCAAGAGCCAGAAGGCCGCCGCAGGCTCAGGTGGCTCTGGGAAGAAATGAAGTTGTCCGTCCGTTCTAGCAAATAGCCTTTCGTTAGAGAGGCGTGCATCCAGCAGGATAGCGGTCATGACACAGATCCCCCGCTCGCAATATGCGGACCTTTATGGCCCGACCACGGGTGACAAGATTCGTCTCGGCGACTCGAATCTCTATGTAAAAATCGAGAAGGATCTGCGTGCCGATTTCTACGGCGACGAGCTTCAGTATGGCGGTGGCAAGACGTTGCGCGACGGCATGGGCTCGGACAATCTGCTGACGCAGGAGGCGGGCTGCCTTGATCTGGTCATCACCAATGTAACCATCATCGACGCCATTCTCGGTGTCATCAAGGCCGACGTCGGGCTTCGCAACGGCCGCATTGCGGGCGTCGGCAAGGCCGGCAATCCATCAACGATGGATGGCGTGTCGCCCGGCCTCGTGACCGGAACGGCGACCGACGCGATTTCAGGCGAGCATCTCATTCTCACGGCTGGAGGGATGGATACCCACGTGCACTATATCTCCCCGCAGCAGGTCTATGCCGCGCTGAGCAACGGCACAACGACTCTGTGGGGCGGCGGCATTGGTCCGGTGGACGGCACCAACGGCGTGACCACGACCAACGGCCCCTGGAATCTTGAGATGATGCTCCGAGCGATCGAGGGCCTGCCGATCAACTTTGGAATAGAAGGCAAAGGCAATTGTTCCGGGCGCGCGCCGCTGGTTGAGCAATTGCGGGCGGGCGCTGCCGGGTTCAAGGTTCACGAGGATTATGGCGCGACGCCTTCGGCAATCCGGAGTTGCCTGGCCGTGGCCGACGAGTTCGATGTGTCGGTCGCGGTGCACACGGATACGCTCAACGAGTCCGGCTATGTCGAAGACACGATTGCGGCCTTCGACGGTCGTACCATCCATACCTATCACAGCGAAGGCGCGGGCGGCGGCCATGCGCCGGATCTCTTGAAAGTGGTCGGACAGCGAAACGTGCTTCCGTCGTCCACCAATCCGACGCTGCCCTGCGGGCAAAATTCTGTGGCGGAATTGTTCGACATGATCATGGTCTGCCACAACCTGAACCCCAAGATCCCCTCGGATGTCGCCTTCGCCGAAAGCCGCGTCCGCGCGGAGACCATCGTCGCCGAAAGCGTGCTGCACGATATGGGTGCGATCTCCATGATCGGCAGCGACTCGCAAGCGATGGGGCGGGTCGGCGAAACGTTTCTGCGGGCGATCCAGACCGCCGACGTAATGAAGCAGGCCCGTGGCGCGTTGCCCGAGGACGAGTCGGACAACGATAATTTCCGGGTGCTGCGTTACATCGCCAAAGTGACCATCAATCCGGCAATCACGGCCGGCGTCTCCGACATGATTGGTTCGGTGGAGCCCGGCAAGTTCGCCGATCTCGTACTGTGGGAGCCGGCCTTCTTTGGCGTGAAGCCAAAGCTTGTGCTGAAGGGCGGTTTCGTCGTCTGGGGTAACATGGGCGATCCGAACGCATCCTTGCCAACACCGCAGCCGATGTATTTCCGCCCGATGTTCGGCGCCTTCGGCACGGCTCTGCCAAAAACGGCGATCTCGTTCATGTCGCGGGCGGCGATCGACGATGATATTCCGAGACGATACGGGCTGCAGCGTGTTGTTTCCCCGGTCAACAGGACGCGCGTCCTCGGCAAGCCGCACATGGTGCGGAACAGTTACCTGCCGAATATCGATGTCAATCCGCAGACGTTCGCAGTCATGGTCGATGGCAAGCACGCCACCGTGCAGCCGCCGAAGACGATTTCCTTCAATCAGCTCTATTTCTTCAGTTGAGACAGGCGGCGAGGCCGGTCCGAGGGAGGACGCAAATGATCATAGTGGAAAATGTTATCGGCAACGCCACCGATCCGCACTGGCGGTCGCAGCTTGCCGATGCGGCGATCGACTGGCTGATGCTGGATCAATGGGAGGCCCAGAAGAGCCGCCTGCGGAAGCAGACGGCAGGGCAGGTCGAGCTTGCCTTGTCGCTGGACCGCAATACCCATCTGCACGACGGCGACATTCTGGTGTGGGACGCGGCGACGCGGCACGCCATCCTTGCGCGGATCGACCTCAAGGAGGTCATGGTTGTCGATCTGACCGATGTGATAGCGGGCGACAAGGAAAGCGTGGTGCGATCGGTGTTCGAACTCGGGCATGCGCTCGGTAATCAGCACTGGCCGGCGGTCGTCAAGGGAACGCGGGTGTTCGTTCCGCTCACCGTGGACCGGAAGGTCATGGCGTCGGTCATGAAGACGCACGCGCTGCCCGGCGTGCGCTACGACTTCATGCCTGGCGCCGAAGTCATTCCCTATATGGCGCCGCATGAATCGCGGCGTCTGTTCGGGGGCGCGAGTGCGACGCCCCACTCGCACACCCACGCTTACGTGCAGGATCATCATGACGGCCCTCACCATGGTCACCAGCACGGACAGGATCACTGAACTGACCTGTTCTTATCGGCGCCTGCCGGAATTGCTGCATCTACTGCAATTCGGCGACTCGGCGCTGCCCGTGGGCGGCTTCTCGTTCTCCAACGGGCTCGAGGCCGCGGTCCAGCAGAAGCTGGTTCATGACGTCGGGACACTCCGCGAATTCGTGCTGGCGGCCATGCGGGTCTCCGCAGGCTCGGACGGCATTGCGTTGCTATGCGCGCATCGGTCCGCCGGAGACAAGGACGAGGCGGCGCTGTTGACGATCGACCGGGCCGTGTTTGAGCGCAAGCTCAATGAAGAGACCCGCCAGATGACGGTCCGGATGGGCCGCAAGCTCTGCGAACTTGCCGCGGCGGTGATCGGCGACGACCTGAACCGAGCGTGGCTGGACCGGCTGAAGAAGGCGGATGCGCCGGGCACGCACCCGGTCAGCCTCGCGATCGCGCTGTCGGCTCTCGGCGTGCAGCGGCGCGATGCGTTCGGCGTGCAGCAATACGGGGTCGCGACGACGATCCTTGGCGCCGCACTACGTCTCATCCGGATCTCGTTTCTGGATACCCAGAAGATCCTGCTCCAGGCGACCGGCACCGTCGCCGCAAGCTACGAGGCGGTGGCCGATGCCGGACTGGAGGACATGGCCGCCTTTGCTCCGATGCTCGACATACTGGCTGCCGTCCACGTCAAGTCGCACGTCCGCATGTTCATGAACTGAAAGGGCTGGGTACAATGAAAAAAATCCCGCGTATCGGTGTGGGCGGGCCTGTGGGATCGGGAAAGACCGCCATCATCGAAGCGATCACGCCCATCCTCGTGGACCTCGGCTTTCGCGTCCTGGTCGTTACGAATGACGTCGTTACGACGGAGGACGCCAAGCATGTGCAGCGGACCCTGCGCGGCATCCTGATCGAGGAACGGATCGTCGGCGTGGAAACTGGAGGCTGCCCGCATACCGCTGTTCGCGAAGACCCGAGCATGAATCTCGCCGCGGTCGAGGAGATGGAGGCCAAGTTTCCCGACTCGGACTTGGTGCTGCTCGAAAGCGGTGGCGACAACCTTACGCTGACCTTCAGTCCGGCGCTGATCGACTTCTTTATCTATGTGATCGACGTGGCGGCCGGCGACAAGATTCCGCGCAAGAACGGGCCCGGTATTACGCAGTCGGACATCCTCGTCATCAACAAGATAGACCTTGCACCTTATGTCGGCGCCAGCCTGAAGGTCATGGAGGACGACTCCCGTCTGATGCGCGGCAAGAAGCCGTTCGTCTTCACCAATTGCAAGACCAACGAGGGCATCCCGGAACTGGTGCGGATGATCGAGGAGAACGTGCTGTTCGACGTCCGCAGCGAAAGGAAGACGGCCTAGTGTTCGGATCGGTACGAGAACTTGCGAATTATCAGGATGAGCCGGCGCAGCTTGCGAGCGGTTCGTTCGGCAAGAATGCGCTCGTCCGTCTGGGCTTCGAGCCGCGGGAGGATCGCACGGCGCTGACCACGCTCCATCGCCGGGCCCCTCTGATCGTGCAGCAGGCGCTCTATTGGGACGACGAGATGCCGGGACTGCCCTGTGTCTCGATGATTTCCAATTCCGGGGGAATCCTGCAGGGGGATCGCAACACCATCGAAATCGATCTCGCGCCCCGCGCGCAGGCCTATGTCACCACCCAGGCCGCGACCCGCATTCACGAGATGGATGCGAATTTTGCCACTCAGGTGCAGACGCTGACTCTGGGTGCGAATGCCTATCTGGAATACCTCCCGCACCCGATCATCCCATTCAAGAACTCACGGTTTCTCCAGACCACGACCATCAGGATCGATCCAACCGCGACGCTGATCTATTCGGATATCCTGATGTCAGGCCGCAAGTACTACGGTGCTGGCGAATCCTTTCAATACGCCGTGTTCTCATCCACGGTGCGGGCGGAGCGGCCGGACGGAGCGTCGCTTTTCACCGAAAAGTTCGTCATCGAGCCGCGGCGCGGCGGCGTATCTGTGCTTGGCGCGATGGGCGACTTCCATGTTTTTGGCAACGTCATCGTGCTTACGCCAAAAGCACATGCAGACCGCCTGTTCGAGACGGCGGAGGCTGGCTTCGATGGAGCATCGGAACTGGCGGTTGGCGCCAGCCGCTTGCCCAACGATGCCGGGCTTGTTTTCAAGGTACTGGGGAGGGAAAGCGCCCCGGTGAGTGCGGAGGTCCGGCAGATCTGGTCGCGCGTGCGTCAGGAGGTGACCGGTGCGCGGCTCCCCGAGAACTTCCTCTGGGCATAGGGCAGTATCATGACAGACGCGTCATCAACCGGCTGGAACAGCGTCGTCGATCATAACGCCTTCGTGCGCTTCATCGATGTCAACCTGCGCGGGGCAGGGCAGGTGATTTTCCAGAACAATCCGCTGACCGGGCTGTTTTTCATCGCTGCGATTGTCTGGGGTGCATATGTGGGGAATCACATCGCCATTGCGGTCGGCGCCGTCGTCGCGCTGCTGGTCGCGACCTTCACGGCAGAGCTGCTCGATGTCGACGAAGGATCGCTGCGACAGGGGTTGTTCGGATTCAATGGCATCCTGGTCGGGGCAGCCGTGCCGACCTTCCTCGTGGACAAGCCGGCAATGTGGTTCCTGCTGATCGTGGGTGCGGCGGTGTCCACCGTCGTGATGCTTGCGGTCTCCAACGTCATGAAGACGTGGGGTGCGCCGGCCCTGACGTTTCCCTTCGTGCTGACCACCTGGTTCCTGGTGCTTGCAGCCTATGCATTCGGCCAGCTCACGATCGCTTCGATGGGACCACCGGCCCTGCCGCATGCGGCGCCGGCCACCGATTTCGTGAAGGACATGCAGGTCCAATGGAGACCGTTTCTGGAGTCCGTGCTGAAGGGCCCGGCCCAGGTATTCCTCATCAACAACTGGATCAGCGGGATTTTGATTCTGGTTGGCTTGCTCGTCAGCTCGGTCTGGGCCTGCGTCTTCGCGTTTCTGGGATCGTTGATCGCCGTCGCGATGTCGCTTGCGCTCGGCGGCAGCCTTGCCGATATCGAGGCCGGGCTGTTCGGCTTCAGCCCGGTGCTGACCGCGGTCGCGCTTGGCTGCACGTTCTACCAGCCGTCATGGCGGGTGGCCCTGTTCGCACTGCTCGGCACCGTCTTCACGGTCATCGTGCAGGGCGCCATGGATACCGCGCTTGCGCCGATCGGCATCCCGACGTTCACCGCACCCTTCGTCTTCGCGACTTGGCTGTTCCTGCTGCCGAAAGCCAAGCTGCAGCCGCATCCGCATGCGCCGATCAAGAATGGAGTTGTGGGCCACGATACGTGAGCGCTCGGTGACAATTCTCCCGGATGTGAGCGGAGGTGCTGCAGCGAAGGCAACCGGAGGTGCGTAATGCATACAGCACTCAGGGTCATCGCGGTCCTTATCGGGCTGTTCCTGCTGTTCATCTATTTCCGCTCGATCGTGCGGGTCGTGCTTCTGAACCGGCGCGAGCGGGACCTCATCGGACGGTTTGCGGGCCTCACGGCGGTTGCAGTGATTCACGCCATTGCCGGTGACGCACGCGATCATGATCGCGTGCAGCGGCTCCAGGCCTGGACGATGCCGCTTTATATCTTCATCGCTGTGGTGATCTGGTTTCTGCTGGTGCAGGTCGCCTTCATGTTCATTCTCGTCGGGACGGGTGTCGAAACCAGATGGGCTCATGCCTTCAGCGTCAGCGGCTCCGCTTTGAGCACGCTCGGCTTTGCAACGCCGCCGGGGCTGCTCGGACAATATCTAGCGATCTACGAGGCCGGCATCGGCCTTGCCATCGTCATTCTGCTGTTCACATTCGTCCCCGGATATCAGGCGGCGATCCAGGTGCGCGAGCGCCGGGTGGGCTGGCTGTATTCCCGCACAGGCCAGCACCCCAATGCGGTCAGTCTCCTTCAGGCGCAGCAAAGGGAGGGGGAACTGAAGGATAGCAGCTGGGAGCCGTGGGAGGCCTGGTTCCGCGGTGTGCTGGAAACACACTCGCTATCGCCGGTCCTGTGTTATGTCCCGTCGATCTATCGTGGAACCAACTGGGTGGGCGCGACCGCGGCCGTGCTCGACACCACCTCGTTGGTGCTGGCCGCGCTCGAACCGCAGCATACCAATGGCGCGCGTCTGTGCCGCGAGAGCGGCGTCATGGCTGTGCAAACCATCGCGGAGGAAATTGCGGGGAATGAGCGTGTCATCATGCAGGCTGGCGAGCTTTCCGATGCCTTGCCGGATTTCGGCAGGTTGTACGACCAGTTGAAGAGCCTGGGTCTGCCGGTGACGGCAAGTCAGGATGTATGCCGCGAGGCCTTTATCAAGCTGCGGTCCGAATATCAGCCGAGCCTGCATTATCTCTCGAAAACGACGCTGATGCCGATCGAGCCGCCGACGTTCGACCGTCCTCAATCGCCGCCGCACGCACATACACCCATCGTCTGACAGGAGTCCGCCTCAGGCATCGCATGAGTGTCAGAACGAAAGCGTCATGGTTCGCAGATCGGAAGGAGCACGCGACGTCACCAGTGCTGATCGGCGCAGCCTTCGCCTTGATTTGTTTCTGTTCGGACGCGAGCGCTCATTTCCAGACGCTTATTCCGTCGGAGGACGTCGCGGTCGAAGGCGGCGAGGTCACGCTCGACCTGGTGTTCACCCATCCGATGGACCGCGGCCCGACCATGGACATGGCAAAGCCGCGGCGGTTCGCCGTCAAGCGCGGCAAGACGGTCACCGACCTGACATCACGGCTCGAGGAACGGACCGTTGACGGCAAGCGGGCGTGGCGTGCCAGGGACAACATCGATGCGCCGGGTGTCTCGATCTATTTCGTCGAGCCGCAGGCCTATTGGGAGCCGGCGGAAAAGAAATACATCGTCCAGCACGCCAAGGTCATCGTGGACGCCTTCGCCTCGGGTGAGGACTGGGATGCGATGGCCGGGTTGCCGGTGGAGATCCAGCCGCTCACTCGCCCGACCGGCCTGTGGACCGGAAACATCTTCAGCGGCATCGTCCGTAAGAGCGGCAAGCCGGTGCCTGGCGCCGAGGTGGAGGTGGAATACCTCAACGACGGATCGGTGAAGCCGCCAAGTCCCGCTTTCGTAACCCAGGTCGTCAAGGCCGATTCCAACGGCGTGTTTTCCTACGCCATCCCGCGTGCGGGCTGGTGGGGCTTTGCCGCCCTGACCGAAGGCGACAAGCCCATGAAAGGACCGGACGGCAAGCCGGCACCGGTTGAGGTCGGCGGCGTGATCTGGGTCAAGGCGACGGACATGAAATGACCATGGTCCGGCGCAGTCTTTAGCATTGGGCTGTGGCGATGACACGAAGCACGGGGCGCACTGGTCGAGGCGCAAATGGCCCACATACCTGACGGTTTGTTGTCTGTCCCGGTGCTGGCCGGGGGTGGTGTTGGTGCCGCCGTCGCCGTTGGCATTGCGATGAACCGCCTCGAGGAAGCCCGTATTCCGGAAGTCGCGATTCTTGCGGCCATGTTCTTCGTTGTGTCGCTGTTTGCGATTCCGGTCGGGCCTTCGAGCGTCCATCTTCTGCTCTCGGGACTGATGGGGCTGACCATCGGGTTAGCAACATTCCCCGCTGTGCTGGTGGGCCTGCTTCTGCAAAGTCTGTTGTTCGGATTTGGCGGTCTAACTGCGCTCGGCGTCAATACGCTAAACATCGCCTTGCCCGGTGTGGTGTTCGGCTGGCTGTTCCTGCCGCTGGTTCGCCGCCTGGCCCCGGTTCCGGCCGCCGTAGCGGCTTTTACTTGCGCGGCGCTGTCGGTTGCCGGGACAGGGGCCGGCGTTGCGCTGGCGCTGGCGCTGTCTTCGTCAGACTATGTTCCTGCGGCCAAGGTCATCGGTGCGACTTATCTGCCGCTGATGCTCGGCGAAGGCGCGATCACGGCATTCGCGGTGCTGTTCCTGAAGCGGGTCCGCCCCGAGACGCTCGGCGGCGCTACGGTCCATCTGGCGAGGCCGGTATGAACCGGCCGCTTCGCATTCTCGCGACCCTCATCGTCTGCGCGGTCTGCATGCCGTTGCTGGGTTCCGCCGCCGCTGCTCACCGGCTGGTCCTGTTCGTGAAGGTGGAGGACGGCACGGTCAAAGGATACGGCTTCTTCGTCGGTGG
>JAEWHY010000336.1 GCA_023387555.1 Pseudomonadota bacterium | reverse complement strand
CGGCAACACCATGGACGATGCCATCGGCGAGGCCTTCGACAAGACGGCGAAACTGCTCGGCCTTGGCTATCCGGGCGGACCTCAAGTCGAGCGAATGGCCGCGCATGGCGACCCGCATCGCTTCGATCTGCCGCGGCCGCTGCAGCATCGGCGCGAGCCGGATTTCTCACTGTCCGGGCTCAAGACCGCGCTGCGACTCGAGGCCGAGCGAATCGCGCCGCTGTCGGAGCGCGACGTCGCCGACCTCTGTGCCTCGTTCCAGCAGGCGATCGTCGATACCGTCTACAGCCGCCTGCGCGCGGGCTTGCGCGTGTTTGCCGCGCAATACGGCACGCCGAATGCGCTGGTCGCAGCGGGCGGCGTTGCAGCCAACCAGAGCGTCCGCAAGGTGATGCAGCGGCTGACCGAAGAAACCCGCATCCGGCTGGTTGTGCCGCCGCCTGCCTTGTGCACCGATAACGGTGCGATGATCGCGTGGGCGGGCGCGGAGCGTCTCGCAGTCGGCCTCACCGACGCGCTCGATGTCGCGCCGCGCGCACGCTGGCCGCTCGAAGCGGTGACGCACGCCGCACCGCGAGTCTGAGCATGCCGTATCAGCGACTCTCCATCATAGGCGCCGGAAGCTGGGGCGTGGCGCTCGCGAGCGCAGCGCAGCGCGCCGGTCGCGACGTCACACTGTGGACCCGCAGCACTTCTGCCGCCGAAACACTCGCCCGCACGCGCGAGAGCGCGCACCTGCCCGGTGCGCGGATCGACGAGCGCATTGCCGTCACCGCAAGTCTCGAAGATGCCGCACGCTGCGATGCGCTGCTCGTGGCGGTGCCGGCACAGGCGCTGCGCGAAGTTGCATCGGCTCTCACCCCGCTGATCACCAACGGCATGCCGGTGGTCGCCTGCGCCAAGGGCATCGAGCGCGGCACGCAGAAATTCATGACGCAGGTGATCGCGGAAGCAGCGCCGAATGCCGCTCCCGCCATCCTGTCGGGTCCGAGCTTTGCATCCGACGTGGCGCGCGGCCTGCCGACCGCCGTCACACTCGCGGCCGGCGACGAAAAAACCGCGGCGACCCTGTCGCGGGCGCTGGGCTCCTCGAGCTTCCGGCCGTATCACTCCACCGATCTGCGCGGCGTCGAGATCGGCGGCGCGGCGAAGAACGTCCTCGCGATCGCCGCCGGCGTGGTCTCGGGCCGCGGGCTCGGCGCAAGCGCCGCGGCCGCACTGACGACGCGCGGCTTCGCCGAACTCATGCGATTCGGGAGCGCGCTCGGCGCACGCCCGCAGACGCTGACCGGCCTGTCCGGTCTGGGCGACCTGATCCTGAGCTGCTCGACGGCGCAGTCGCGCAATTTCTCGCTCGGACTTTCGCTTGGCCGCGGGCTCTCGCCGCTCGAGGCGATCGCCGAATCGGGGCTGGCCGAAGGCGTCTACACCGCATCGGTGCTGATCGAGATGGCGCGCGCGCAGGATATCGACATGCCGGTGGCGGAGGCGGTCTCCGACGTGCTCGCCGGCACTGTCACGATCGACGAGGCGATCGAACGGTTGATGACGCGGCCGTTCCGCGCGGAGGCTTGAGATGAACTACTGGCTGGTGAAGAGCGAACCGGATGCCTGGTCCTGGGACCAGCAGGTAAAATCCGGCAACAAGGGCGAAGCCTGGACCGGCGTGCGCAATCACGCCGCGAAGCTCAATCTCATGAAGATGAAGAAGGGCGATCTCGCCTTCTTCTATCACTCCAACATCGGCAAGGAGATCGTCGGCATCGTCGAGGTGGTGCGGGAAAGCTATCCCGATCCGACCGCCAAGGCCGGCGACCCCTGGGTGGTGGTCGATTTCGCTGCGCGAGAGCCGCTGAAGACGCCGGTGACGCTGGAAGCCATCAAGCATGAGCCGAAGCTCAAGGACATGGCGCTGGTCAAGCTGTCGCGGCTGTCGGTGCAGCCGGTGACGGCGGCGGAATGGAAGATCCTCTGCAAGATGGGCGGGATGTGACGGCGGCGGCGCGGCAGCGGCCCTGATCGGCACGGGCATTCACCCCGTTGCCAGCCGGTATCCCCGGCGCCCGGACGCGAGATGGCAGGCGGCCGGCCGCGCCTGACGAAAGTGGGACAGCGACGGTCTTGTCGCTACAGGATGGCCTGTCGCATAATTGCGGCAAATCAAGACAGGCGCACGGAAACAACGCTTCAACGTGCGAGGTCGAGGGAGGAGTTCATGTCGGACAAGGTCTACGAAGTCACGCCCGCTTGGCAGAAGCGCGCCTTCATCGATCACGCCAAATACCAGCAGATGTTTGCGGCGTCGGTCACCGACCCGAACGCCTTCTGGGCCGAGCAGGCCAAGCGCGTCGACTGGATCAAGCCCTTCACCAAGGTGAAGAACACCTCCTATGATCCGCACAACGTCTCGATCAAATGGTTCGAGGACGGCACGCTCAACCTCGCCTACAACTGCATCGACCGGCATCTGGCGAAGCGCGGCGATCAGGTTGCGATCATATGGGAAGGCGACGACCCGAAGGATTCCAAGACCGTCACCTACAACCAGCTTCATGCCGAGGTCTGCAAATTCGCCAATGTGCTGAAGGCGCAGGGCGTCAAGAAGGGCGACCGCGTCACGATCTATCTGCCGATGATCGTCGAAGCGGCCTACGCCATGCTGGCCTGCGCGCGGATCGGCGCGGTGCATTCGGTGGTGTTCGGCGGCTTCTCGCCGGATTCGATCGCCGGCCGCATCGAGGACTGCCAGTCCACCGTGGTGGTGACGGCGGATGAGGGCCTGCGCGGCGGCCGCAAGATCCCGCTGAAGGACAATATCGACGCGGCCTGCGACAAGGCCGGCGGCGTGACTTCGGTGATCGTGGTCAAGCGCACCGGCGCGCCGGTCAACATGAAGGCCGGCCGCGACGTCTATTACGACGATGCGGCGAAGGACGTGGCCGCCGACTGCCCGCCGGTGGAGATGAATGCGGAGGATCCGCTGTTCATTCTCTACACTTCGGGTTCGACCGGGAAGCCGAAGGGTGTGCTGCACACCACCGGCGGCTACGCCGTCTACACCGCGATGACCCACCAGTATGTCTTCGACTATCACGACGGCGACATCTACTGGTGCACCGCCGACGTCGGCTGGGTCACCGGCCACAGCTACATCGTCTATGGCCCGCTGCAGAACGGCGCGATCACGCTGATGTTCGAAGGCGTGCCGAACTACCCGACCAATTCGCGGTTCTGGGACGTCATCGACAAGCACAAGGTGAACATCTTCTACACTGCGCCGACCGCGATCCGCGCGCTGATGCAGGCCGGCGACGATCCGGTGAAGAAGACCTCACGGGCATCGCTGCGGCTGCTTGGCTCGGTCGGCGAACCGATCAATCCGGAAGCCTGGGAGTGGTACTATCGCGTGGTTGGCGACAGCCGCTGCCCGATCGTCGATACCTGGTGGCAGACCGAGACCGGTGGCATTCTCATCACCCCGCTGCCGGGCGCGATCGCGCAGAAGCCGGGCTCGGCGACGCTGCCGTTCTTCGGCATTCAGCCTGAACTGGTGGACGCCGAAGGCAAGGTGCTGACCGGCGCGACCACCGGCAATCTCTGCATCGCCGATTCGTGGCCCGGCCAGATGCGCACCGTTTATGGCGACCATCAGCGCTTCGTCGACACCTACTTCAAGACCTACCCGGGCAAGTATTTCACCGGCGACGGCTGCCGGCGCGACGAGGACGGCTATTACTGGATCACCGGCCGGGTCGACGATGTCATCAACGTGTCAGGCCACCGCATGGGGACGGCGGAAGTGGAATCGGCGCTGGTGGCGCATCCGAAGGTGTCGGAAGCGGCGGTGGTCGGCTATCCGCACCACATCAAGGGCCAGGGCATCTATGCCTATGTCACGCTGATGGCGGGCGAGACCCCGAGCGAGGACCTCAAGAAGGAACTGGTCGGCTGGGTCCGCAAGGAAATCGGCGCCATTGCCGCGCCGGATCTCCTGCAATTCGCGCCGAGCCTGCCGAAAACCCGCTCCGGCAAGATCATGCGCCGCATCCTGCGCAAGATCGCCGAGGACGACTTCTCGAATCTCGGCGATACCACCACGCTCGCCGATCCGGCCGTGGTCGACGATCTGGTCACCAACCGCCAGAACCGGCCGGCCGCCTGACGGTAAAAACCACAACATCGGCAACGGGATAACCCGTTGCCGAATTTCAACACTTTTCACTTACTTGTCGGGGCGTGCTTTTTCCGCTGCCGCGATTGGGCTACTTTCCGGCCCAAATTGGGGGGGCGCACAGCCCCGCATTGCAATTCGGGAATGAATCATGCGCCTGGCGCTCGCTTTTTCGCTCGCCGTTGCCGCGGCCACGCCTGCCTTTTTGACCGCCACTCCTGCGCAAGCCCGGCAGACCGTCAACTTCACGGAGAACTACAGCCCCGGCACCGTGGTGGTGAAGCACAGCCAGCGGCGGCTGTACTATGTGATCGGCGGCGGCAAGGCGATCGCCTATCCGGTCGGCGTCGGCCGCGCCGGCAAGTCCTGGTTCGGCACCCGCTATATCGACGGCAAGCGCATCAAGCCGGCCTGGTCTCCCCCGGCCGAAGTGAAGCGCGACAATCCGCGCCTGCCGAATGTGATCCCCGGCGGCGTGCCGGCCAACCCGATGGGCGCCGCGGCGCTGACCCTGTCTGGCGGCGAATATGCCATCCATGGCACCAACGTGCCGGGCTCGATCGGCGGCTTCGTGTCCTACGGATGCATCCGCATGCACAACGCCGATATTCTCGACCTCTTCGACCGCGTCGGCTACGGCACCGCCGTGGTCGTCACGCGCTGATCTCGTTTCACGGGGCGTCAAAACGCGGGGCCAACCCGCATCGAGCAAAGCAAGATCTGCAACACCGAATTTGCAGCCATCGCTTCGAACGACGACGAACGGCCGGGCCTCAAGCCCGGCCTTTTCATTTTCTATATGCATGGACGCTAGAGTCTTTTCGCTTTTCTTCGAATCGCGAAAAGCCTCTAGGTTCTTGCGTTGACGCGTTTTCTTCACGCGAACCGGTGTCCACTTCGCTCGAAAACGCTCTATCTCAGCGTCCGGCCCCCTCCAGGATCGCGGCCAGATCGTCCGGCCGGTCGAGCATGATGTCGTGCCCGCACGGCAGCGCATGCACGTCCCAGCCTGCGGCCAGCGAAGCATCGTGGAAACGCTTGAACGGACTTTCGCGCGGCAGCACCGCGCCGTGCACATAGACGTTCCGCTTCACGCCGCGATAGCCGCCGGTGAGCCTGATCTTCTCGACCATGGTGCCGATCGGCTGCGGCGCGGCAAGCGCATCGACTCGCGCGGCATCGGCATCGTTGACCCCGAAATAGTCTTTCGCCGGCGGCGGCGGAATGAAGAGGCCGCCGTTGGTGCCGGCCCGCGCCAGGAACATCTGCGTGTTGGCGGGAAGGTTGATGTCGAACAGCGACTGCCCGTCTTCCGGCACGAAGGCATCGACATAGACCAGCGCCGCGATCAGGTCCGGGATGGCGTCGGCCACCGCGGTGATCACCATGCCGCCATAGGAATGGCCGGCGAGGACGACATCGGACAGGTCCTCGTAGCGGATCACGTTCAGCACATCGGTGACATGGGTGGTCAGATTGATGGTGCCGGACAGAAGATGCGAGCGCTCGCCGGCGCCGGTCAGCGTGGGCGTGAACACGGTGTGGCCGCGCCGGCGCAATTGCTCGGCGACGCGCGCATATTTCCAGCCACCGCCCCAGGCGCCGTGAACGAGAACGTAGGTAGTCATGGGTGTCCGGTCCCTCCCCGATTCATCTGTGTTGTCTTCTACTTATCTTTTTTCGGCGCTGCTTTCCCTCCCCCCGCGTAGCGGTGGGGAGGGTCGATCGACTGAGCGACAGCGAAGGAGATCGGGGTGGGGGGCTTGCGGCAATCGACTTGATATTGCGTCCGCGGGGCAAACTCCCCCCACCCGACTCCTCGCTTCGCTCGGAGCCACCCTCCCCGCCATTCGCTTCGCTCATGGGGGAGGGAAAGAAGCAAAGCTCCGCCAGCCCCATTCTTTTGCCGGCGCGGGCGCGCCCGTAATCCCTCTCGCATTCCTCCCCCTGGAAGACCCAAGGGCGCGCGGAACGCCGGGCTTTCAGCCAGCCCATGGCCTCGTGTGCGAATGTGGAAAGCACACGAGATTGCAGTCACCACGGACCACCGAAAACGTCGGCGTTCCGCGCGCGGTGTTTGAGGCTTGCTCTGCGACAACCCCGGAGGACAGACGCCCAGGCACGGGCGGCCAACTTGTTATCCTCCGCTGGTGACCCACGGCCGGTGGGCCGGA
>JAEWHY010000211.1 GCA_023387555.1 Pseudomonadota bacterium | reverse complement strand
GTGCTGATGGTGCTGATGCTGGCGATGGTGTTGCTGCTGCTGCTGTGGGGGCTGGTGCGATGGATGCGGCGCGCGCGGCCGTTGGGCCCGCGGGTCATGGGCATCCTGATGGTGGCCCCTCGGATATTCGTAGGCCCAATGACCCGCGGCTTGAGCGTGATCGGGATGATGCGAATGCGGCCGGTAGGACATAGACACTCCCCGCCAGACCCGGTGGCGGGCCGACGCCTGAACGGCGTCGATTTCAGTCGTCCATAGTTAATTTTCCGCAAATGGTTGGCTGCTAAATGCTTATAATGCCTTGGTAATCGTCAGGACTTCCTCCGCATGACCGGGCACTTTGACATTCTGCCAGAGCTTGGCGATCCGGCCGTCCGGTCCAATCAGCATGGTCGTGCGCTTCACGCCCATGAAGGTGCGGCCGTACATCGACTTCTCGCCCCAGACTCCGTAGGCGGTCAGCATCGCGTGGCTTTCATCCGAGAGGAGCGGGACGGTGAGATCGTGTTTCTGACGGAAGCGGTCGAGCTTGCGAACGGGGTCCGCCGACACGCCGACCACGGCCGCGTCGGCCTTGCCGAAGGCTTTCGAAAGCCGCGAAAAATCTGTGGCTTCCACGGTGCAGCCCGGCGTGTCCGCCTTGGGATAAAAGAACAGCACGAGCTTGCGTCCGGCGAAATCCGCGAGCGAAATTTCGTTGCCGGACTGGTCCGGCAACCGGAACGCGGGGGCCTTGTCGCCCTCGGCCAAACCGCCCGCCAATCCCTTGGTCAAACCCTTGCTCATATGCCTTCCTTTCGACGCTTTCGACGGCTCAATCTGCCCTTCGAGTCCTGCCCTGAGGCGAGGGAGGGCGCATATCTGCACGGGTCCGTTCGGCGTAGCCAGTTGAGTCTGGCTGGAGACGTTAGCGGCGCCGGCAAAACGGACAAGGGGATGTCCGACCCGGCATGACCAAACCGGCTCCTCGACTTCAGGGGTTGCGCGTTCTCGAAGACACGCTTCGGGAACATCGCAGCACGTGCGGCAACGACCTGCGGTCACGGGCGTTGCGGGTGTGGTTGCGCGCGCGCCGCATTGCGCGGCAGCCGCTGGTGCGCCGGATCGGCTTTGGCGTCGGCGGCGCGCTCGCGGCGGTCATCCTTCTCATCGGCGGCCTGTGGCTGCGGCTGGCCGTCGGGCCGATCGAAATCAATTTCGTGTCGCCCTGGATTGCCGGCGCCATCGAGCAGAATATCGGCCAGGCGCACCGGGTCGCCATCGGCGGGACCCAGATCGAGCGCGACGATGCGGGCCGCACCGCCGTTCGTATCCGCGACATGCAGATCCGCGACGGCGAGGGCGTCGTTGTCGCCAGCGCGCCGAAGGCCGAGGTTGCGCTTTCCGGCACCAGCCTGCTGCTCGGCGAGGTCCGCGCGCGCCGGGTGAGCCTGGTCGGTGCCGAACTTTCGGTCCGCATCGAGGAAGACGGGCAGGTCACGATATCGACCGGCGACGAGAAGCGCCCGCTTGCGGTGACGCCCGCGATCGTCAAGGCCGGTCCGTCCGGGCAGGTCGCGGCTGAGGCGCAGACCCCTGCCGAATCCACCGGTGCCGAGCGCTTCGTCGGCCTGGTCGCATGGCTCGACCGGATTTCGACGCTCGGCCTCGACGGTCAGGGGCTCGGGGAGATCGGACTGAAGAACGGGATCCTGAAGGTCGACGATCTTCGGACCGACAAGCATTGGGTGTTCGAGCACATCAATTTCAGCGTCAACCGGCCCGGGCAGGGGATCAGCGTCCGCCTCAGCTCGGAGGACGAGAAGCGCCCATGGGCGATCGCGGCGTCGATCCGGCCGGTTGGCGTACAGCGCCGGCTGATCAGCATCGACCTCAAGCAGGTGTCGACCAAGGACCTGTTCCTCGCGACCCGGATCGGAAGCGGACAATTTCACGCCGACGTTCCGCTCTCCGGAGCCATTCGCGCCGAGATCGGGCCGGACTCGCTGCCGCGGGTGGTGGAAGGCAAGATCATCGCCGGTGCCGGTCTGATCGGCGATCCGGCGGATGTCGGCGGGCATTTCCGGATGGACTATGCCGATATCACGCTCGACTGGGACGCCGACCGACGCAATCTCACGATGCCGTTCCAGATCGTGGCCGGTGCCAACCGCTTCACGCTGATGAGCCGGCTGGATGCACCCGCCGCGCCGGAGGACCCCTGGCGTGTGACGGTGGCCGGCGGCTCGGTGGTGCTGGCGGACGGGAGCGCCGATCCGCAGCCGATCGTTCTCAACAAGGTGATGCTGCGCGCCAATCTCGATCTGACCCGCCGGCGCATCGAACTGGTGCAGGGCGACATCGCCGGCGGCGGCATTGCCGGCTCGCTGAACGGCAGCTTCGATTTTTCCGGCGAGCCGCGGCTCGCCGCCGGCATCGCCGTGACCCCGATGTCGGCGCCGGTGATGAAGAAGGTGTGGCCGGTCTTCGTCGCCACCAAGGTCCGCAACTGGGTGGTCGACAACGTCCATGCCGGCGACATCGAGCGCATCGATATCGCGACCAATTCGCCGATCGAGAACCTGAAGGAGGATGGTCCGCCGATTTCCCAGGATGGATTGTCGGTCGACATCAAAGTCCGCAACGCGGTGGTTCGGCCGGTGGTCGGCCTGCCGCCCATCACCGACGCCGACCTCACGACCAGCATCAAGGGACGGCGCGTGCTGATCTCGAT
>JAEWHY010000207.1 GCA_023387555.1 Pseudomonadota bacterium | reverse complement strand
GTATTTGACAACTGGGATCTCGTCGGCGGAACGGGTGGTTATTTTCTGAAAGCCATCAATCCAGACACCAACCAGCCGCTCGAGACCTTGCGCGGCGGGACGCTGTATTTCTACTTCGCCTTTCTTTGCGCCACCGCAGTCGGCTATGTGCTGATTGCATGTTTCATGTCTTCGCGTTGGGGTTATCGCTGGCGCGCGCTCAACGAAGACGAGGAGGCCGCACGCGCATTAGGAGTGCCGGCACTGCGCAGCAAGATATTCGTGGTAACGATCAGCGCTGGTCTTGCGGGCATCGGCGGTGGATTGATGGGGCTGATGCAGGGCAGCCTGTTCCCCGATTCCTTGATGGGTATGCGGATGTCGATCGAGGTCCTGATCGCGCCCATCATCGGCGGCTTGGGGACGCTTTTTGGACCGATCGTCGGAGCCTTCTTCGTTGTGCCGATGATGGAGGCATCCAACATGCTCGGTCAGAGCAGTGGTTTGTTTGGCATCAACACGCTGATCTATGGTGTCGTCATCCTGCTTGTGATCACCTTCCTGCCTGAGGGGATCTGGCCGCGTGTGGTCCGTGCGTTGACCCCGCGAGGGCGCAAGTGATGCTTGCTGTTCGCAATCTCACAAAGGCTTTTCGCGGGCTGGTCGCCGTCAAGGACGTGAGCTTCGACGTCCGCAAGGGTGAAATCCTCGCGGTCATCGGTCCGAACGGCGCAGGAAAAACGACCTGCTTCAATCTGATTGCAGGAGCGTTGACGCCGACATCGGGGCATGTCGAGTTCCAAGGAGAGCGGCTATCGGGCCTGATGCCGGAAGAGGTCGCGTCGCGCGGCGTGATCAGGACGTTCCAGATCGTCCGTCCGATGCGTGGCATGACTGTCCTCGAGAATGCGATGATCGGCGCGTTCAATCGCACTGCCGACGTGAAGGACGCATCCGATATCGCGCTGGAATCGCTCCGACGCGTCGGACTTCATTCCAAGGCCGATGCTTCTGCGTCGAGCCTGACGTTGCCGGACCGGAAGATGCTGGAACTGGCGCGCGCAGTCGCCGCGCGACCCAAGCTCCTGCTGCTGGACGAGGTCATGGCGGGGCTGCGGCCGTCCGAGGGCGACCAGATCGTTGCCGCCATCAAGGAACTGCATGCCTCCGGCCTCACCGTCCTGTTGATTGAGCATGTGATGCGGGTCGTGATGGCGCTGGCGCAGCGCGTCGTCGTTCTGCATCACGGCGAGAAGATTGCCGAAGGTAGTCCGACCGAGGTGGGAAGCGATCCAGCGGTCATTGAAAGTTATCTGGGCAAGAAAGCTAAGCTTGGATGAGTGCTGCTCTCGAAGTCAAGGCATTGGAAGTCGCCTACGGCGAGGCCCGTGCGCTGAACGGCGTGTCTTTCTCGGTACGGAAGGGCTGTCTGTTCGCTGTCGTCGGGTCGAACGGTGCTGGAAAGACCTCTCTGGTGAGAGCGATCGGCGGCATGCTGCGGCCTGTCGCCGGGCATATCTTTTTCGACGGGATCGAGACGACGACGCTTCCGTCCAGTCAGACGTGCGAGTTGGGGATCGGGCAAGTTGCGGAAGGCCGACAGATCTTTCCTTCGTTGACGGTCGAGGAAAACCTGCTGCTCGGTGCCGCACTGAAGCGGGCCGCTGCACGCCGGAAAGACAATTTTGCGCGCGTCTACGACATGTTTCCGCGTCTCAAGGAGCGGCGTGATCAAAAGGCTGGAACGCTCTCCGGCGGAGAGCAGCAGATGCTGGCGATCGGGCGCTGCCTGATGGGAGAGCCGCGGCTGATCATGTTCGACGAGCCGTCTCTCGGCTTGTCGCCGGTGATGGTCGAGCTTGTTTTCGCCGCGATCGTCGAACTGAAGAAGGGCGGAATGACGATTCTGTTGATCGAGCAGAATGTCTCGGAGTCGCTTGAGATCGCGGATGAGGCCGCTGTGCTTGAGAACGGCGCGGTCGTCCTCAGTGGCGTAGCGGCGGACCTTGCCAAGGACGAGCGAGTCCGCAGCGCCTATCTGGGGCTTTAACAGTCATGGCTCACGAAGATCGCAGGCGATGACGCCTGCGGTTTGTTCGAGCGCGTTTGAAAACCGCATTAGTTAGGAGACCATCCATGCCTCGTCTGCGTCATTTCGCGGTTTGCGTCAGCGATCTCGAAAAATCGGCAAAATTCTACGGTGACGTGTTCGGCATGAAGCGGCACGGCCGCGAAGATCTGTCGATCGGCTCGGCCGTCTATATGGGCGATGGCACCATCAATCTGGCGCTGCTCAATTTCGTCGGCGCCGAGGGGCATGACTTCGGTGACGATGCCAAGGGCCAGATCGGACCGAATCATTTCGGCTTTCAGGTCGAAAGCATGAAGGAGACGCAGGCGCTGATCGAGCAGAACGGAGGCAGGTTCTTCTTCGATCTCGGCGACGAGCGGAAAGGTAACTTCGAACGCAAGTTCAAGGATCCCGAGGGCATCATCTTCGACATTTCGGAGAATGGCTGGGTCGGGACCGATGGCCGCAAGATCAAGTCCGATCCGGCGCATGCCTTTCTCGATGAGGTGCTGGTGAAGCCGGAAGCGCTCAGCGGCCGCATCAAGCACTTTGCACTCACGGTGAAGAATCTGGAGAAGCAATCCGAATTCTATCAGAAGGTCTTCGGGCTGAAGTTCCTGGGCTATGATCATCAGCCGATGGGCTCGGCGATCTATCTCAGCGACGGCGTCACCAACCTCGCGCTGATCCATCCGAACAAGCGGGAAGACGAAATCGTCTCATTGCCCAATCACTGCGGCTTCCAGGTCGCTGACCTCAAGGTGACCGAAGGGCAGATCGAAGCGGCAGGCGGCAAATTCTTCTTCGACTTCGGCGATGCCAAGCAAGGCAATTTCGAGCGTAAGTTCAAGGACCACGACGGCGTCGTATTCGATATCTCCAAGCACGGCTGGACCGGTACCGACAGCTATATCGCCTGAGCCCGCCAGTCCGCCGCTCCCCCTCCATCCTTACGCGAGGTTGTCCCGGCGGTGCTGGCGGATAAACGGCAACTCCTGAACCGATGCGCGGATCAGCTGGGGCGGCTCGTCTGAGAAGCCGCCCCACATCACCGAAAGTTCGCTGTCCGGGACCGCAAATTCCTTGCGCAGCCGCGCCAGCGAGATCATGCGCTTGAGCGTGGGGCTATAGGTTACGCCGGTTGCCCAGCCGACCTGATCCGTGCCGTGCAGGACCTTGAGATAGAACATCCGGAACTGGCCTGTCGGCAGGTCCGGCGGCGGGGCGGAGGGCCCGTCGCGGAACAGGCCGGCATAGAGCGCAGCCATGTCGTCGCTGTTCCATGTCAGACCCATCAGCTTGCGTGGTGGACCGCCGGCTTCCTTCTCGCGCAGCAGCGCATCGCGTCCGTAGAAGTCGTGCTTGTCCAGGTTGATGGTGTGCGCCCATCCGAGTTCGGCGGGCGAGCAGAAATGTTCGCTCAGATCGCCCTCGAGGGCGTCGACTTCCTCGGCGCTGGCCCACAGCTTGGCGAACTTCCGGATCGACGGACCTTTCATGCGGGCGGGGAGGAAGTCACGGATCACGGTGGCGATGCCGGTTTCGGTATGGCCGATGAGCTGGGTCTTGAAGCCGAGTTCGCGCAGGCCGAAGTCCTGCCCGACACGACGGATTTCGCGCCAGAGCTCATGCGCCTTGCCGGTGTCGGTGCGCATCAGGAATTCGTAGCCGACCTCGCCGGTGACGCCTTGCCGGCCGACGAAAACCTCTTCGCCGACCGCGCGCGTCTTGCGCCAGCGCGAGAATTTCATGTCCTTGAAGTCCTCGCCGCTGACGGCTTCAAGGATGTCCGTCGCGCGCGGGCCCTGCAGCGCAAAGCAGGTGTAGTCGGGGGTCACGTCCTCAAGGGTGACGTCGAATTCGGTAAGCTGCAGGATCTGCGGCAGCCAGCTCTGCGCGCCGGATTGCGTAAAGATGAAATCGTTCTCGCCGAATTTCCAGGTGAGGCCTTCGATCGCAACCTTGCCGTCCTCGTTGGTCATCGGCGTGTACATGATCTGGCCGATGTGCTGGCGGCTGATGTCCTTCACCGTCGCAAAGTTGAGGAAGCGCGCCGCATCGGGACCTGTGACGCGCACCTTGTTCAGCCAGCTCCAGTCGCCGAGGATCGCGGTCTGGCGCAGCGCCAGTGACTCCTTCCACCAGCGCGTATATTCGTAGCCGATCAGGAAGCCGCCGTTGATGTGGCCCCAGATGTTGCTGATGTTGGTCTCGGCCTGTGCCGGAGCGCCCGGCGAACCGAAGTAGGGCCGTTCCAGGAATGCCGTCTTGCGGTACTGGTTCCCGCGCCGATAAACGTCCTTGTAGCTTTCCTCACTCATCGATTCCTCGCCACCCTCTGATTTTTTCTTTGATGCGTGCCGCGTTCGCGTTTACGCGGACCGCGGCGCAGTTCGCGTTACGTATCGCTGGCAATCATCCGCGCTGAAATCGTCAATGAGGACGTCCGGGGAGGGCGCGCGCGCCGCGGGCGACGAATGGCGCAGCCCGGGCAGCGACGCGATCAGTCAAGCAAACCATTGCACTCCGACATCGCAGCATAGAGCCGCACAGGGAAGCACTGAGAACGCCGCTGCGCGATCTAGGACTTCTCTTCGGCGCGGGCGGCCGCGTTCAACTGATCGCGTCTGGCGACGGCTTCGGCGAAGCTCGAACTCGTGAACACGCAATGGGTTGTCTCCGAGCAGCAGCCCTGAGGGTGCGTGGAGTCATCATAGACGACCTGGAACGGTCGCGGGATTGTCACGTTTCCCCACACGAGGTCGCCGACGATATAGTGTCGCTTCATTCCGTCTCCGAACGTACCGATCGATGTGCCGGCTGGCCCAAACCGTCAGCGCCCTGTGTGGCCGTCTCCATCGGCGTTTTCCCGCTTTTTCACAAGGTCGCCCTCGAGCCGGAACTGGGCGCGCAAACCGTTCTGCCGCAAGTCAAGTCTAGAGAATTGGCTAAGAGCCGGGTCTCGGGCTGTCAAGACGCGCGAGGGCTGCGCGGCTCCTCCGGGAGGAGGGGTCAAATTGTGACCCTCTCACCGCCGAGGCCCATGGTTTTTCGCGAAATCTGGCCGAGGGCGCGTCAGGTCATCGTTCCGATTGCGCCGGCCCTCATGATCTGCGATGGCCGTCCACTAGGCCACGGAAAGCGCCACACACTGTGCGAACGGACCGATGCCATACGATGTGATCGTGGTCGGCGCGGGAGCCGCCGGCATCGCCGCTGCCCGCAGGCTCCATGACGCCGGCCAGCGCGTGATCGTGCTCGAAGCGCGCGCGCGCATTGGCGGACGCGCCTGGACGCAGCGCGCCGGCGGGTTTCCGCTCGATCTCGGCTGCGGCTGGTTGCATTCCGCCGACCGCAATCCCTGGAGCGAGATTGCGCAGGGTCTCGGCCTTGCGATCGACAAGACGCGGCCGCCCTGGACGCGGCCTTCGCTGCCGGTGGGTTTTCCGATCGCGGATCAGCAGGCGTTCCGGACGGCGCTCGATGCGTTCTACGACCGGGTGGACGAAATAGCGCAGGCCGGCGAAGACGTGCCCGCATCGGAAGCCTTGCCGCAAGGCGGCCGCTGGAACGCGCTGATCGGCACGATCGGGACCTTCGTCGCCGGCGCCGAATGGGACAAGGTATCGGCTGTCGATCTGCACCGTTATGAGGATTCCGGTCTCGATTGGCGCGTCGCTGAAGGCTATGGCGAACTGATCGCGCGGCATGCGGCCGGGCTCGATATCGCATTCGAATGCGCCGTGCGAACGATCGACCATCGCGGGCGCCCGTTGCGTGTCGAGACGGATCGCGGTGCAATGACCGCCGATGCCGTCATTGTCACGATCCCGACCCCGCTGATTGCGAGCGAGGCGATCGTGTTTTCGCCGGCCTTGCCGGACAAGATCGAAGCCGCGGCCGGGCTGCCGCTCGGTCACGACGACAAGCTCTTTCTCTCGCTCGAGCAGGCCGAAGAGTTTCCGGCCGACAGCCGGCTGTTCGGCCGCACGGATCGCGTCGCGACCGCGGCCTATCATCTGCGTCCATTCGGGCGGCCGATGATCGAATGCTATTTCGGCGGCGATCTCGCTGCTGATCTGGAGCGTGGCGGGCCGCCAGCTTTCTTCGATTTTGCGAAGACCGAACTCGTCAATCTGCTGGGCAGCGCTTTCGCCGGGCGCATCGCGCCGATCGCACTTTACCCCTGGGGGAGCGATCCGTTTACGCGGGGTGCCTATTCCTTTGCGAAGCCGGGCCATGCCGACGGCCGCGCGGTGCTCGCGGCGCCGGTGGATGACCGGCTATATTTTGCGGGAGAGGCCTGTTCGAGGAACGATTTCTCGACCGCGCACGGCGCGTATCGGAGCGGGCTTGCGGCCGCCGAAGCCTTGCTGGCGGGCGGCCGCGCATGAGCCTGACGTGACGGCGCGCGTCGCCTCAGGCGATGCGTCCCTGCGGCGTATATTGGTCGACCGCCTGCGGCAGTGTTTTGCACAACCGGTCGATCAATTCCTGCTCGCTCAGGCCGGTGGCCTGTGACAGTCTCGAGATCGTCTCTGGCCCCAGCGCGGATTTCAGTTCGGTCGCCGCGCACTCCTTGTTCGGTCCGGTGCTGACCCACGAGTCGACCTTGTCCTTCTGTCCGGCTTCATTGAACTTGTCCATCAGTTCGCCGAGGCCGCTGGTCAGGAGGCCGCCCACACTGGTGCCGGCGAGAAGTCCGCCAAGGCCGCCCGGCAACGCGGCGCCGCTGCCCGTGCCGGAGGGTGCTCCGGTGTGCGTATCGGAAGGCGCCGTTCCGGCGCCCGTGCCGCCTCCCTTGGTCATGTGGCCCAGCATCTCCGCGATTTTGTCGCGGTTCTGGTAGCCCGCGATCGCAAGCAGTCCGAGAAGGGCGGTCATTGAAGGAAATGCGCTATCGCGTGCCATTCTGAGGCTCCGTGGGCTGGACGATTCTGACGGTTATGCGCGCTCCAGGCACAATCACGCATACGGGCGATAATGCCGGGATCGATGTCAGGTTCCGGCCCCGATGCGCATTCATGCGAATGTGAAATCACACGAAGACAAAGTCGTTCGCGGACAATGCCGCAAGCGTGACCTTGTCGATGGTCACGGAATTGTTTTGGTCGAGCGCGATCACCACCGCCGTTCCGGACTTGCTGGCGTGAGCCATCACGTCGGCGAAATCGGCGAAAACCGATTTGCTGAAACGGATCACGTCCTGCGCGCTGCCGCTGACGGTAAAGTCGGTGATCCGGTCATGGCCGAAACCGGAGCTGAATGCGAAGGTATCGGCGCCGAGGCCGCCGCTCAGCGTGTCGTTGCCGCGCTCGCCGCGCAGGATGTCATTGCCATCGCCGCCGCGCAGGGTGTCGGCGAAGCGCGAGCCGTACAGCTTATCGTTTCCTTTGCCGCCGTCGATGGCGGTAAGTCCGGTGACGCTGGTGAGAGCGCGGAAATCGAACGTGTTATTCGACGAATCGCCGAGCACGGTCACGCCGCTGCCCTGCCACTTTTCGATCGATGCTTTTGCGGCACTGAAGCCGGCCAGCGTCACCGTCGTGCCGAGCGCTTTCAGCGTGTCGGTCCCGGAACCGCCGGACATGACGTCGAACCGGGCCTCGCTGCCGGAGATGACGATCGTGTCGTTGCCGTCGCCGCCGGACACCCTGTCCTTGCCAGGTCCGCCATTCAACGTATCGGCACCGCCGAATCCCTCCAGCGTGTCGTCGCCTTTGCGGCCGGTCATGCGATCGCCTGCGGTGTCGCGACCGATATAAAACGCGCCGGTGTTCTCGCGGCCCGCGCCCTTGTCCTGGATGAGACCGTTCGAGGCCGCGACTATGAGCACCGAGTCGATGGTCATTTCGGACTGATAGGCCGATTTGGACAGGCGGCCGAACAGCGTCAGATATTCCAGCCCATTGTGCGCGGACATGTCCTGCCCGCCATTGCCCGCGACGTAGGCATCGTTGGCGAGCACGATGTTGTCGGCGGATGATGCATAGTCCTGGTACTGCGGCGCCCAGATCGGATTGGGCACGGATTTGTAGACGGGATCGTTCTCCGCGCCGAGATTGAGGATGCCGCTCGCATTGGTGATGTTGGGCGAGGCGAAGGCGACGAACGTGGATGTCTTGAAGGTGCCGCCGAAATCCTTCTGGGCGATCGCCGCGAGATTGTTGACCGCGCCGCCGCCGAGGCTGACACCGGTGAAGGAGAATTGCGCGTCGGCCGGCGCCTTGGCTTTCAAAGCCGAGAGCAGCGGGCGGAAGTGATCGATATAAGTGCCGAAGTACAGTTCCGGATAATTCGCGATGTCGCGGTCGTCGTCGGTGCCGCGAAAGGAAACGATGTATTCGTTGCCCTTGCGCAGGACGATCGCACTCGCGCCGCTGTCGCCGTCCTTGTAATAATTGCCGTCGCGGTATTTGGACCCGAGCCCGAGTGCAGCCGGCGTGACCACCGTCCAGCCGGACGGGACCGGCGCGCCCGCAAAGGCGGCGATGGAGGCTTGTCCGAGCAGGTCGACGCGGGCAAGCGAAACGTTAAATCCCGACAGGAAAGCCATGGCTCGCTCTCTGCTGATGCGATTTGGCCGATCATTTCAGTCCGGCGTCAAAGGATACTGAACCGGCAGGCAACAGTTTGATCGAATGTTGTCGGTAACATGCGGACGGGAACCCGGGCTGCCGCGCTTGGAGGGCCGTGGGCATGGGCGCGAGCGCATTGACGCCGGCCCGATTCCCCATCAGGTTACCAGCTGTCCCGCCAAACAGCCCCAATGTCCGATTCCGCCATCCTGATGATCCCGCAACTCGCGGGCCTTTACGCAGCCGCAGCACCGGTCGCGGAAATGCTGCTGCGCGTGGTGGTCGGGCTGTCGCTGTTCCCGCACGGCCTGCGCATGTCGATGGGCTTTTTCCCGAACTCCGGTGGACCGGTCAGCAACGTGAAGGACTTCGCGGCACTGCTCGATAACAACGGCGGCTATCGGCCGGGCAAGCTCTGGGCCTGGGTGATCGTCGTGACCGAACTGGTGGGCGGCCCGATGCTGGCGCTCGGCCTGTTCACGCGGCCGGTCGCGGTGCCGATCGTGATCCTGCTGGCGCTCAGCATCTGGGAGCACCGGAAGGGCTTTTTCTGGAATCAGGGCGGCTTTGAATATCCGCTGCTGTGGACGGCGGGCGCGCTCTACTTCCTCGCCAATGGCGGCGGCGCCTATTCTCTCGATGCCTTGATCGGCCGCGCCTTCTGAACCTTTCGCATCCGCCATGCTACACAGCAATTGCAGCGCGGCGCCGCAAGGGGCGCGTCGGCTAACGACGCGGACTTTGGATTCGGGACATTGACCATGAGCTATCTCGTTGCCGCGATCGTCGTCGCGGTCTTGATCTGGGGCGTCTTCATTTTCAACCGGCTGGTGCGCGAGCGAAACCTCGTCCGCGAAGGCTGGAGCGGCATCGACGTGCAATTGCGACGCCGCACCGATCTGGTCCCGGCCCTGGTCGAGACCGTGAAGGCCTATGCCGCACATGAGCGCAAATTGTTCGAGGACATCACCGCGATCCGCTCCGCCAGCATCGCTGCTTCCAATGTGAGGACGCAGGAAAACGCGGAGCGCGCGCTCGAGGGTGCGCTCTCGCGGCTGATCGCGCTCCAGGAGGCCTATCCCAATCTCAAGGCCGACCAGAATTTCCTCAAGCTGCAGGAGCAGCTCGCGGAGATCGAGGATCATCTGCAGATGGCGCGCCGCTATTACAACGGGTCGGTGCGCAACCTGAACATTGCGATCCAGTCCTTTCCGAATGTGCTGATCGCGCGCCCCCTCGGATTCAGCGAGGCCGACTTCTTCGAGGCGGGCGAAGCCGGACGCGCGACGCCGCAGGTCCACTTCGAACGGGCGGCGTCATGACGGGCCTGCTTCGCGCGCTCATTGTCGCCGCGGCGCTGGCGGCGACAGCAGTCCCGGCGTCGGCCGTCGAGCGCATCCTGCAATTCATCAGCGACGTCAAGGTCGAGAAGAATTCCGATCTCCTCGTCACCGAAACCATCCGTGTTCAGGCCGAAGGCCGCGAGATCCGGCGCGGCATCCTGCGCGATTTCCCGACCCGCTATACCGGGCGCGACGGCCGCCGTGTCGAGGTCGGCTTCGAAGTGTTGTCGGTCACGCGTGACGGCCGCCCGGAGACATACGCGATCGAAAGCCTGTCGAACGGCGTGCGGGTGCGCATCGGCAGCGGCGACCGCACTGTCCCGATGGGTCCGAACACCTATGTGATCCGCTACCGCACCACGCGGCAGATCGGTTTCTTCGATAATTTCGACGAATTGTACTGGAATGCGACCGGAACCGGCTGGACCTTTCCGATCGATGTGGCCGAAGCGCGGATCACGCTGCCGGATCCGGCCGGCTTCACGCAGACCGCCCTCTACACCGGCCCGCAGGGCGCCAGCGGCAAGGACGCGCGCATCGTCGAACAGCGCCCGGGCACCATCGTGTTTCGCACCACGCGGCCGCTGCCGGCGCGCAACGGGCTGACCGTCGCCGCCGCCTGGCCGAAGGGGATCGTCTCGCCACCGACCCAGGCGCAGCTTGCTGGATACTGGCTGGCCGACAATCTGCCGGTCCTGGCCGCCGGGGCCGGCTTGCTGCTGCTGCTCGGCTATTATGTTTTTGCCTGGCTCAGGGTCGGCCGCGATCCAAGGCGCGGCACCATCATTCCGCTATTCGCGCCGCCGAAGGGAATGTCGGCGCCGGCGGTTCGCTACGTTTACGAGATGGAGTTCGACGACCGCGCCTTCAGTGCGGGAATCCTCGATCTCGCGGTTCATGGCGGCGTGAAGCTGAACGACAGCGGCAAGCAGATGCGCCTGACCGAAATTGCAGGCGCGCGCGATGTCCCGCAACCGGTAGCCGCGATGGCGGCGGAGCTGTTCCGGTCCGGCTCATCGCTACTGCTCGACAACGTCAATCACCAGAAGATCGGCGCGGCCAAGAGCGAACTGCACAAGCGGCTGAAGGCGCTCTACCTCGAGACGATGTTCACCAACAATTATCGCTGGTCCACTCTCGGCCTGTTGCTCTGGATCGTCTTCTCGGCCGTCGTGGCGCTGTCGGTGTTCATGAGCTACGGCAGCGATGTCGCGGGCGCGATGCTGTTCGGGACGGTGTTTGCTGCGCCGGCGGTCTCGGTGATGACAGCATTCCTGCTCGGCCTCTTCACTGGGCGAACCCGCCTGCTCACATTCCTGTTCGGTTTTCTGTTCGGCGGCGCCTTCGCCGTTGCCGGCTTTGCGGTGTTGCTGACCGCGGCCTACCAGGCGACGAACGCGATTGTCAGTGTCTATACGCTTGCGATGCTGACGCCGGTGCTGGTCGCGCCGCTGGTGGCACTCTCGTATTACATCCTGAAAGCGCCGACCGTTCACGGCCGCAAGGTCATGGATGAGATCGAGGGCTTCCGGCAATATCTCGGCGTCGCCGAGGAGGACCGGCTCAATCACCTGCATCCGCCGGAAAAGACCCCCGAGTTGTTCGAGCGCTATCTGCCCTATGCGGTCGCACTCAACGTGGAGAACCGCTGGGCCGAGCGCTTCGCCGGTGTCCTCGCGGCGGCCGCCGCCTCGGGTGCGGCGACAGCGGCCTGGTATTCCGGCGATCGCTTTTCGCAGAACGACTGGGGCGGTTTCGCCAGCCGGGTCGGCAACAGCCTCGCGAGCACGGTCGCATCGGCATCGACCGCACCGGGATCGAGCGGTGGTGGCGGATCGTCGGGTTCGAGCGGAGGCGGCTCGTCCGGCGGCGGCGGCGGGGGTGGCGGCGGTTCGGGCTGGTAGGCGCCCGCGACCACGGCGGCGCGCCTGACGCGCCGGAAGTTGTCGAATTGCCGCTTACGCCAGCAGCTTCACCTTGCGGTTTTTCATCATGCGCAGCAGCGCGCCATGCAGGTCCTGGTATTCGCTGGCGCTGAAGCCCTTCATCGCCGCACGATATTCCGCGACGGCAAGCGGGCGCATCTTCTCGTACATCGCGCGGCCCTTCGGCGTGATGAACAGATGCACGTTGCGTGAATCGGTCTTGCCGTTCTGGCGCGAGACATAGCCGCGTTTCGCCAGATTGGCGGCCAGCCGGCTGACGCTCGGCTGCGGGATCACGGTGGCCTCGGCCAGTTGGGTGAGATTTGCGCCCTCGTGGACGGCAAGAACCGCGAGCACCCGCCAGTCCTGGAAGGTGAAGCCGCGCTTGCGCAGTTCCTCGGCGAGATTCTGATTCATCCGGGCGATCAGCCGGTTCATCAGATACGGCAGCATATCGTCCAGATGGAGATTGCTGCCACGCGTGGTGCGGCCGGCGGTCATGATCCGAGCAGACCCGGAAGCCAGGTGGCGAGTGGCGGGAACAGGATGATCAGCAACAGCACCAGCAGGCCGAACAGCACATAGGGCAGGGCGGCGGTGTAGATCTGGTTCATGGTGACGGAGGGCGGCGCGACGCCCTTCATGGTGAACAGCAGGAGCCCGAACGGCGGCGTCAGCAGCCCAAGCTGCATGCAGATCAGGAAGATGATGCCGAACCAGATCGGATCGATGCCGAGCTTGAGCACCAGGGGCATGAAGAATGGCAGCGTGATCAGCATCATCGAGACCTGATCGACGAAACAGCCCAGGATCAGCAGGATCACGATCATGCCAAGCAGCACCGTCATCATCGACAGTCCCTGGCCGGTGATCAGCCCGATGATGCCGTTGACCACCCCGGAGAAGCTCAATACCTGCGAGAAGGTGGTAGCGCCGACGATGATGAAGAGAATGATGCCGGAGATTGCGACGGTCCCTAGCAGGGCTTGCATCAGATTCTGGAACGTCAGGCCCCGATAGCAGATCGCCGCGATGATGGTGCCGCTGGCGCCGAGCGCGGCGGCTTCGGTCGGGGTCGCCCAGCCGGCGGCCATGGCGCCGACCACCAGTCCGAAGATGGAAACCAGCGGCAGCACATAAACCAGGAACGGACGCCAGCGCTCCCAGAAGTCGGGCGCCGCTTCCAGTTCCTCCGCTGGCGCGAGCTCCGGGTTGAGGGTGGCGCGCAGCACGATATAGCCGACGAACAGAGCACTCAGCATCAGCCCTGGTACGATGCCGCCGATCAGGAGGCCGGAGATCGAAATGCCGGCGAGACTGCCGAGCAGGACGGTCAGCGCCGACGGCGGGATCAGCATGTCCACGCCGCCGATGCCCATGATCGGACCCATGGCCATTTTCGGGTGATACCCGCGCGCCAGCATGGTCGGCAGCATCAGCGAGCCGAGCAGGGCGGTGGTGGCGATGGTGGAGCCGGAGATCGCCGAGAACACGGTGCCGGCCACGATGGCGATGACCGCGAGGCGCCCCGGTATGCGGCGGATCAGCAGCGCGAAGGCGTCGATCGCCTTCATCGCGACGCCGGAATGGAACAGCACCTCGCCCATCAGCACGAAGAACGGGATCGGCGTCAGCGCGAAGGCGGTGACCGACTGCACGGCGTTGCGGTTGAACTGGATCAGTCCCATCTCGCCGCCGAGGAAGATCGAGGCGCCGACGATGTTGATGGCGAGGAACGCGATGGCGACCGGCACGCCGAGCGCCATGATCGCGATCAGTCCGCCGAACAGGATGATGGTTGCTTCGATCCAGGGCATGGCTTACGCGACCGAAGTCGCCTCCTCGCGCTTCTCGCGGTTCAGGAGCAGGCGGCGGAAGCGGAAGACGAATTCGATCGCCAGCAGCACGAAACAGACCGGCAGCGGCACCAGCAGCCACCATTCCGGGAAAACCAGGTTCTTGATCGTGATCGAGCCGATCCGCCAGGCGTCGTAAGTCATCAAAGTCGCATAGCGGATCATCGCAAGGCAGACGACGAAGCCGACGATGTCGCCCAGCGCTTCCATGAGAAAGGCCACGCGCTTCGGCACGGCGATCAGGATCAGGTCGAGCCGCACATGCTGGCCCCGGCGCAGCAGCCAGGGGGCAGTCAGCACGGTGATGAGGTAGAGCGCATATTCGGAGACTTCGTTGGCCCAGACGAAGCCGTGGTTAGAGACGTTGCGCAGAATGATGTCGCCGGTCACGACGAGGACCATGGCGAGCAGCAGCAGGGCCGCGACGACCGCGAGGGCATCCAGCAGCTTCCCGTAGAGGTCGGAGAGGCGGGTCATCGGTTTCGTGCCCCGCGGGCCTTGGTGGTTGTGAAGAGCGCAGCCTGTTTCCAGGCCGCAGCCCCCGCACGAATCGTGCGGGGGTAAGAGGCGGTGCCTTTGCAGACCCTCGGTCTAGTTTCCGGCCAGCTCACGCAGCTTTTTCCCCGTCTCCGGTGATTTTGCGATGACTGCCTGCCAGGCGACGTCATTCGCCTTCTTCTCGAACTCGCGCGATGCCGCATCGCCGAAGTCGAGCGTCTCGATGCCGGCCTTGGCAAGCCGTTCGCGCTCCGCCTTGACCAGTGCGGTGTCTTCCGCGTCGAGGCTTTCCAGCCATAGCGCGGCCTCGCTCAGAACCTTGCGCTGCGCTTCGGTCAGGCCCTTCCAGACGTCGTTGTTCACCAGCACGTTGACCTCGACGCTGTAGAACGGCGGCTCCACGCGGAACTTGGTGACCTTGTTCCAGCCGAGGTCGAAGATGCCGATCGCGGGCCAGCCATAGCCGTCGACCACGCCGCGTTCCAGCGCGGTGTAGATTTCACCCGGCGCGGTCGTGACCCCGGTGCCGTTGAGAGCCTGCACGACCTCGCGATACAGCGGCGTCGAGCGGATCTTGAGCCCGGCGAGGTCAAGCTTGTCGATCTTCTTGTTGAGATAGAAGTGGAACGGAACGGTCGAGAACTGGCGCGCGAGATAATAAGCGTTCAGCTTCTGATTGTGCAGCTCGTTCACGTAGGCCCAGGTGCCGTTCTTGCGCTGTTCTGCGGCCGGCTTGGTGAAGAGCTTCAGCGCGTCAGCTTCCGGCATCAGGTTGGTGTAATAGGCGCCGGGGACATTGGCGATATCCACCACCCTGGTGCGCACCGCATTGCCGACCTCGAATGACGGCACCGCCCGCGGGCCGCCGATATAATTGATCTGGATGACGCCCTTGCCGTCCTTGTTCACCTTCTCGATGAAGCGCTCGAAATTCTTCGAGAATGCGGTCCCTTCCGGGAAGGCGGTCACGGCGCGCAAGGTCACTTCCTGCGCGTGCGAACCTGAAACCGTCGCCGCAAGCAGCGCGGCGGCGATAAGGCCATGGCGGATCATCTCTTCTCCTCGATAAGAACGTCAGATGCTGTTGTCAGCCGGGCGCGGCTTGCGCTTGCGCCGGTGAAGCCCCGCCTGCATGCGCAAGGAGCGGCCAACAAGGCCGGCCGCTCCGAGAGCGCGTCAGTTGCCTGCGAGTGCGCGCAGCTTCTTGCCGGTTTCCGGCGCCTTTGCAATCACCGACTGCCAGGCCACGTCGTTCGCCTTCTTCAGGAACTCCTGCGACGCCTGCGGGCCGAAATCCAGCGCCTGGATGCCGGCCTTCTGCTGCCGCTCGCGCTCGGCCTTCACCAGCTCCAGGCTCTCGGTGGTGTCGAGGCCTTCGAGCCACAGGGCAGCATCGGTCAGCACCTTGCGCTGGGCGTCGTTCAGGCTCTTCCAGACATCCTGGTTGACCAGCACATTGACCTCGACGCTGTAAAAGGCCGGTTCCATGCGGAACTTGGTCACCTTGTCCCAGCCGAGATCGAAGATGCCAAGGATCGGCCAGCCGTAGCCGTCGACCACGCCGCGTTCGAGCGCGGTGTAGACCTCACCCGGAGGCGTGGTGATCGGGGTCCCGCCGAGCGCCTGCACGATGTCGCGATAGACCGGCGTGACCCGGATCTTCAGGCCGTTGAAATCGACCTTGTCGATCTTCTTGTTCAGGTAGATGTGGAACGGCACCGATACGAACTGGCGGGCGAGATAATAGGAATTGAGCTTCTGGTTGTGCAGCTCGTTGATATACGCCCAGGTGCCGTTCTTGCGCTGCTCGTCGGCGGGTTTGGAGATCAGCTTAAAGGCGTCGGCTTCCGGCATCAGGTTGGTGTAGAAGGCGCCGGTCACGTTGGCGATATCCACCACCTTGTTGCGCACCGCGTTGCCGACCTCGAACGGGGGCATGGCGCGCGGGCCGCCGATGTAGTTGATCTGGATGACGCCCTTGCCGTCCTTGTTGACCTTCTCGATGAAGCGCTCGAAACCCTTGGAAAACTGCGTGCCTTCGGCGAACGAGGTCACCGCGCGGAGGGTGACTTCCTGTGCGGAGGCCGGTGCAGAGGCCTGTGAAAGCGTCGCGGCGAAGGCCAATCCGGTGATCGCAAAGACAGTCCTGATGCCCATTTTTTAACTCCCGCTGTCTGAAATTACAGATTATATTCTTTTGAATATAATTGCCGGGCGCGCATCCGGAGTCAATTCGGGGTGCGCGCGGGGCGCGCGGAGCTGCCGCGGCGCAGCCATACGGGAATAAGGCAACAGGACCATGGCCGAGCGATCATTCAAGAAGGAAGTCGAGCAACTCAAGCTCGGTGCCGGGCAGGAATTTCGCGGCGAAGCGATCCTGTGCGTCACCAAGGCGCTGCTGCAATCGGGCGTCTCCTATGTGACGGGGTACCAGGGGGCGCCGATCTCGCATCTGATCGACGTGCTGAACGACGCCGAGCCGATGCTGAAGGAGCTCGGTGTGCGCTTCGAGTCCTCCGCCAATGAGGCGGCGGCCGCCGCCGCACTGGCGACGTCCGTGAGCTATCCGCTGCGTGGCGCCTGCACCTTCAAGGCGCCGGTCGGCACCAATGTCGCCTCCGATGCGCTGGCGAACCTGTCCTCGGGCGGCGTCAAGGGCGGCGCGCTGATCATCGTCGGCGAGGATTATGGCGAGGGCTCCTCGATCATGCAGGAGCGCAGCCATGCCTTCGCGATGAAGTCGCAGATGTGGCTGCTCGATCCGCGGCCGAATGTGCAGACCATCGTCGATACGGTGGAGAAGGGCTTCCAGCTTTCCGAAGTCAGCAACACCGCGGTGATGCTGCAGCTTCGCATCCGCGCCTGCCACGTCTATGGCTCGTTCATCGCCAAGGACAATGTGCGGCCCGACTATACGCGCATGGACGCACTGAATAATCCGGTGCGCGATGTGACGCGCTATGCGCTGCCGCCGTTCACCTACGAGCACGAGAAGGAAAAGATCGAGCGCCGCTGGCCGGCCGCGGTGCAGTTCATTGTCGACAACAAGATCAACGAATTCTTCGACGGCGAAGTGTCCGATGTCGGCATCGTCATGCAGGGCGGCATGTACAACAACACGCTGCGCGCGATGGAGATTCTCGGTCTTGCCGACATCTATGGCAACAGCCGAATTCCGCTCTATGTGCTGAACGCCACCTATCCGCTGGTCGATGCCGAATTCGTGCGCTTCTGCGCCGGCAAGAAAGCGATCATGCTGATCGAGGAAGGCCAGCCGAATTTCATCGAGCAGGCGGTCAACACCATCCTGCGCCAGGCCGATCTGCAGACCAGGGTCGAAGGCAAGTCCGTGCTGCCGATGGCCGGCGAATACACCGGCGGCGTCCTCAAGGCGGGCCTGCAGAAATTCTGCACGCTGCATCGCCCGGACCTGCTGATGCCGGAAGAACCGAAGCAGACCAACAAGAGCCTGCCTGCCGCGCTCGAGACGCTCGGCCACAATGTGCAGGGGCGGCCGCCGTCATTCTGCACCGGGTGTCCGGAGCGTCCGATCTTTTCGGCGATGAAGCTGGTGCAGAAGGAAGTCGGCCCGCTGCATGTCAGCGCAGATATCGGTTGCCACACCTTCGCGGCGCTACAGCCGTTCAATATCGGCCAGGCCACCATGGGTTACGGCCTTGGCGGCGCTGGCGCCTCGCCGTTGTCGGGCGAGGGCGGCAAGCGGCCGGTTTCGGTCGTCGGCGACGGCGGCTTCTGGCATAACGGGCTTGTCTCCAGCGTCGGGCACCAGGTCTTCAACAAGACCGACGGGGTGATGCTGATCGTGGACAACGGCTATGCCGCGGCGACCGGCGGCCAGGACATCCTGTCGTCGGCCGCCAATGTCGAGACCCGCTCGACCCAGCATCCGATCGAAAAGGCGGTGCGTGGCGTCGGCGTGGAATGGGTCAGGCACATCACGCGCACCTATGACGTCGCCAAGATGCGCGACACCCTGCGCGAGGCGCTGACGACCGAGACCAAGGGCCCGAAGGTCATCATTGCGTCGTCGGAATGCATGCTGAACAAGCAGCGCCGGGTGAAGCCGTTGCTACGCGACGCGGTGAAGCGCGGCGAGCGCGTCGTGCGCGACCGCTTCGGCGTCGACCCGGACACCTGCACGGGCGATCATTCCTGCATCCGCCTGTCGGGCTGTCCGTCGCTGACCATTGCGCCCAACCCCGATCCGCTGCGGCGCGATCCGATCACCAAGGTGATCAACACCTGCGTCGGCTGCGGCAATTGCGGCGAGGTCGCACATGCCGCGGTGCTGTGCCCGTCCTTCTACCAGGCCTCGATCATCGACAATCCGACCGGATGGGACCGCTTCAGGCAGCGGATCCGCGATGCTGTGATCGGGTTCCTGCAGCGCCGGCTTGAGAAGAAGATGGTGACGGCGTGACCATGTCGCTTGCTCTCTTTCTTCACCTCCCCCTGCAAGGGGGAGGTCGGTCCGCGAAGCGGACCGGGTGCGGGTCATTTCTCATGCACGTTCAATTGACCCCCTCCCCAACCCTCCCCCTTTCAGGGGGAGGGAGTGCGGCCAGTGCAAGCGGAGCCACCATATGAACACCCCGCTCGTCGATACCCGCGGCGCGGCGAAGATCCGCCCCATCACCATCGCGATCCTCGCCATGGGCGGCGAGGGCGGCGGCGTGCTCGCAGACTGGGTCATCGATCTGGCCGAGCATGGCGGCTATCTCGCCCAGATGACCTCGGTGCCGGGCGTCGCGCAGCGGACCGGCGCTACGATCTATTATGTCGAGCTGTTTCCGAAGGCGGCGGCCCGCGATCAGAAGCCGGTGCTGGCGCTGATGCCGGTGCCGGGCGATGTCGATATCGTGCTCGCGTCCGAACTGATGGAGGCCGGGCGCGCCGTGACCCGCGGCTTTGTCACGCCCGACCGCACCACGCTGCTCACGTCGACGCACCGCGTCTATACGATGCTGGAGCGGACGGCGCTGGCCGATGACCGGGTCAACGCAACCGCGATTCTGAAGTCGATCGACGAAGCCTCGCGCCGGCTGCACGCCTTCGACATGGCGAGCATCGCGGATGCCACCGGCAGCCTGGTCAGTGCGGTGTTGTTCGGCGCGCTCGCCGGCTCAGGTGCGCTGCCGTTCCAGCGCATGGCGTTCGAGGCGACGATCCGGCGCGGCGGCGTCGGCGTGGAAGCGAGCGTGCGTGCCTTCAACGCCGGTTTCGAGGCGGCGTCCTCCGGCAATGCCCCGATGCTGCCGGCGGAGCGGCCGTTCGATCCGCAGGCGCGTGATACGTCGGTGCAGTCGCTGGTGGCGCCGGTCGACGATGCCCTGTCGATTGTCTCGCGTCCGATCGTCAGCGCGGGCGTCGTGCGGCTTGCCGACTATCAGAACGAGGATTACGCGAAGCTGTATCTGAAGCGGCTCGCGCCGGTGATCGAGATCGAAAAGGCGCGGCCCGGCAAGCCGGACGAACTCCTGACCGAGGTTGCGCGCAACCTCGCGCTGGCGATGGCTTACGAGGATACGG